>NZ_JBLKDA010000054.1:0-12770 GCF_047530215.1 Enterobacter sp. 01-M-03-SI-ECC | reverse complement strand
GGAATAAAATCCCATTCAGACGCCGGATAGATTCAAGCAAGCCAACTTGTCGTCAAAATCGGTGTTGCAAAAACGGGAGTGACCATAGATTCCGTTTTCTGAGACGACCCCGATCAGTATTACGTTATCCCACTCCAGCCCCTTGGAACCATGCAGTGTGGAAAGGATGAAGGGATCGCAGTCAGTAGCAGCCTCGCCTGGATTCAAGATAAGGTTTAAAAACGTGCGGGAATCGATCTTACTGGAGTCAAGTAGCTCCCCGATCCTCACGACCCCTCGTTGCTGGTCGTTCGATCCAGTGCGAGTTACACCCTCAGAGCCAACACTATCAATGAAACCCTCCATACTCAGGCGTCGTAACACATCGATAGCAGGCGTTTCCTCTCCGTCTTTCTGGCAGATAGTGGCGAGCCTGCCCAGCCGATCTTTTTGGTATTGTGCGCCCTCGAATAACTGACCTAGAGCAGACCATAGGTCGGCGTGCGGAGCCATCAATCCACTGAGCGCCGCTTTGAATTGCCCTTTCTGCCATCTAAAACCAGCCTCCTTCAGAAAGCCGTAAACAATCGCTTGTTTGTTGGGATGGTTTTCCAGTAGCCGCAGATCGCCGTACACAGACAGCAAGACGCCAACTACCAGTATCCCGATTTCGGTGCGGGTGTGTAATGCGCTTGAACCATTGAGGTAGCGATAAGGTAGCCCACACAGGCGTAAAGCAATTTCCGCCTCAGCAAGGTTCGCCTTAGTGCGGGACAATATGGCTTGTGTTCCACTGCTCACCGAGAGGTTTGATAGCACCTTGGATAGGCAGTTATCAAAGTGCAATCTGACCTCTGTTTTGGGGGTGCTAGGATGACTGACACAAAGCTTGGTCAGCTTTGTAGAGTTGCGCCGAATTACCGAGTTAGCCATCAAGGAAAGCTCATGGCCAAATCTGAACGTGCATGACAGTTGAAACACCTTCGTATTCGGGTAGTGCCTTTCAAACAGTCCGCCGATAAAGTCTGGTCGAGCACCACGCCACTCATAAATACACTGGTTAACATCACCAACAGCCATAACCGACGTATCCGACTTAGATAGCAAGCGGGTCATGTCATGCTGTATCAGGTTAACGTCCTGATATTCATCAACAATGATGTGCTTGAAGTGGGCACCAAGGCTGCTGTCATTACGCAACAGTGCGACAGCCTCAATCAAACAGTCATCAAAGGTTCGCAGACTGTTTTCCTCCAGCAGCTCACAATAGCGGCCATAGGCGTGAATAAACTCCCGTTTGATGTTGCTGAACGTTGGATCATTGGCAGCATCAACAGGAGTTACGGCCGCCGCCCGGCAGCGAGCAATAAACAGCTCGAAGTTTTCAATTTCATTGGGGTCAATATAATTCGCCTCATGGTCAAAGCCATAGCGGTAGGCTTGCTTTACCAGTTGCTCATAGCGGTAGTCGCTTGGAGTAATGAGGTCTTTCTTCTTGATTATCTGTTGGCGTTCTCCGTAACCAACAATCTTTAAGGCCAAGCTGTGGAACGTGCGGATTTCTGGAATCACGCTCGACATCAGTGCCGTCTTCAAGTTCTCCGTGAAGCTCACCTGCGCCGACTTGTTGTACATCAGGATCAGAATGGAGCGAGGATCAGTTCCCGTCTTGACCAGCCGCTCAACGCGCTTTACAAGTGTGGTTGTTTTCCCGCTACCAGGTACGGCTTTTACCAACGCATGTCCGGTGTCATGGCTGACAATACTTTTCTGCTCCCAAGTCAGTCTTTTGGTCATGCCTTAACCTTGTAATTGGCGCACTGACGGGCCTCGGTGTAGGGAACGATCTTTGCCTTACTGTGACATTGCAGATAGCCATCCTCCCATCGGCCTGCTTGCTCGCACATAATGCAGTTGGGAAATAGTGAATGAGGATCGGCGTGACGGATAAAAGCTCGTAAGTTATCAGCCAGCTCAGCGGCCCCTAACGATCTAGGCCATGTGTTCACGTCAGAATTGATTGTTAAATCCACTTCAGCGAGCGGCATCGTTTGTTCGTTGAGTCGGCCGGAACCACTTAAACTCCAGACAGACATATCCACGTTACCTACTGAGCAGACGCCGCTACAGGTGTCCACAGATTGAAACGGGGGAAGCCAGTTGAATACTCTCAGGATCTTCTCCTTGATCGAGTAGGCCCCGGTAAGCAACATCTGAATATCAGAGGCAGATTGGACCTTAAACTCAAGAATCGGGATACCGGCTTCGATCTTGTCTTGAGAGCAGGGGTGTGTGACACAAATCTCTACGTAGCAACGCCTTTCGCCAGTCGTATCATACAACATCACGTCTGGTCGCAGCCCTGTGACCTTATCGTGTTTTTCCAGCTCTGCCTGATCGAAAAATTGAGTCAAGTTGTAGCGTGCAGGCACGGATTTTACGCACTGACGTGCTTCGTCTCTAACCAAGGCTAAACGAGAACCATTACAGGCAACCCGGCGCTCCAGCTCAAGGCTAATAGGCATTTCACGGCTGAGAGCTTGTTGGTAGCGATAGAAGAATGCTTCTTTGCCGCACTTGTGAAGATAGGTTTCAAGGGCACAGCATTCTTCCGAATGGCGAAAGTGCTTAGCGTTGAACTCGCCCATTACCGGGGTCAGGGGGCTCTTACAACCTGGGCAGGTGTAAGTATGTGAGCGCAGGGCAGCGCCAATGTGCGTGAGGGTGCCCTCGCCGTCTAGCGCGTAAGCGTATTGTATTGAGCTGGATTGAGTTGTCATGACTGCGTATCCTCCCAAAAAAATCCAGCTAAGAACAGACCTTACGGCAGGCAAATGGTAAGTAGTGCTTCTTGAAGCAGTCGAGTGTACAGCGGCTCAGTGAAAAAGCTAATCGCCCGCTCAACAACCTAGTGATACTGGTGCAGATTCGACAATGAGTTAATGCCCGGAGAGCATCTGCAAGACTTCTAGCTGGAAGGCATTCCAACCAGCCCTCGCTTCTGAAAAGCCGTCAGGAAACGGTAAAATCCAACCAAGTGAGCAACTTCACTTGATCAAAGATCTAAGGCTAGAATGATGGAATTCCAACCTTAGTTTGCAAATAGCCTAAACATATAACTTCCTCTGAGGATTTAAAAGAATTCTCAGATGTCTTGAAAGCTACTTTTTAAACTTTCTCATTCTGAGAAGCATATTTAATTTTGCTGCGTCTGCTCGTGCTGCTGCTACAGAAAGGGCTTTATGCAGTGAAACTACCACGACAAACAAACAGAACATCGACCAGAATCCATCCATTTCGTTTACCTAATCGTTGAGGTTTTTATTCGGGATATCTGGCTAAATAGGACTACACAGATACCCAGTTAAACCCCCCGCTTACATAACACTCCGGTTCCTCACCAGACGTTTTATTCTATCGCGGTCTGTGGTTATCAGAAGCTGCATAAACCGGTTATTTAGTCCGTTACGCGAAAATTATTGAGGATCCGGGCTGTTAAACTGTTCTTCCTCTTTCGCTTCCGGAGAAAAGGGGAGGTGTCACCCTGCGGCCGGGTAGTGAAAGGGATTTGACGTAATTCAGGCGAAGGGCGAACAAGACCGCAAAGGACGCCCGGGCGACCGGATACCTGCCGGGTTGTGCGAAGTAAAAACCGGAAGCAGTGATAACACAAACAGGCCCCTACAGCGTAAGGATTGTGATGGACGATAAAGAGCAATTTACGAATCTTGTGGCAAAGCATGCCTCCGGACTCACCGAAGAGCAGCTGGCCGGTTACGATGCCTGTTCCCTGGATGGTGAATGCGTCACGCCTTCATACGAGGTTTTCCGGGGGTATCGTACCCGCCATACCCTGGATGAATTTCTGGAGATGGCCATATCGCTGAATGCCATCCACCCGGATGAATATTTAACGGATATGCTGCTTAAGCCTCATGAGGTGATCGGCGCTCTGGCCGATGAAGGCGACCAGCTGAACAACGCCACCCCGGTTTATTTCTTCCCGGATACCGGCGTCTATGCAGCGGCCGTCAGTGAAACCCGGGTGCTCGATGCCTGGCTTTGCTGGCCATGCTACCCGGCGAACTGGTAACGCGGCCGTTGGAATTGCACCGGCAGGATACGAATTTAACCGACCCCGTGGCGGGAAGGTTATCACAATTGCATGTCCTCATCCCTCAAGCCCCCTGCCAGGCCCTAACGTGCTGTCAGGCTTCGCCTGATTCCCGATCTGCGCCGGTACTTCAGCCGATAACTTTTTGTTTTCTTTTTATTTTCTCCCCATTTCCTCAAAGTTCGCGGGCGGCGTGGACAGGGCACCATTGCCGCATGTGGGGTCTTAATAAGGGCAGGGTGGTCAGGTTTGCTCGATGCCGGGGGTAGGCCCTACCCTTTATGGGATGAGGACATGCAATTCACTAAATTAATCGACAGCACCGGTGGTGACTTATCTGTAACGGGTCAGTTTTGATACGGGGAATGTTTCAGGGTTAAGATCTGGAATCATAAAAATATACGCTCCCGTTCAGGACATACGACTTGAAATGGATAATGCCATTAAAGGAATTCCAGCCTTTCGTCGATAACAGTTTCTGACCATCGCCATAACCATGTCATGGAGGAGACTAACCGTGTTTCAGAGGTGAGCTGGTGCCTGGCAAAACATACAAACTCAAATATCAGGAAGCGAGTTTAGTTGTTTATAACATGCAGCCGTGTAACTGATTAGGTACCGGCAAAAGGAGGAAATAATGTTTGAAAACTACGTTTGTAAAATCTATGTAAGCAATGATCCTCATTTTAGTAGCCATCTCGAAGCAACTGCGTTTGGTTTCGATAATGGTCAGCAGCAAAAGATTCTCACCGCAGCCCATGTTGTTACCAATGCTCTTGGAAAAATTTATCCCGTCAGCAATACACTTAAACTTTACGTCAAATTTCTTAACCATCAAGGACTGGTGAACGAAGAGCCTGTTCTAGTCGATTTCATTCTCAATGAGGCTAATGACAGGGCAGACTTTAAAGACGGCATTCCGTTTGTTGACAGTGCAGAAATCGTATTACCAGCTGGAATACAACAGCCTGTAAGTAGTTACTTTAAGGTCCTGGCTCCCGCAGCTGGCATGGGTACATTGGGTGTCGGATATCCAATGAATGAGACAACAATTTCGACATTCCCTGGTGAAGTTTCAGGCATTTGGCCTTTAAATTGCTCAAATCATTCTCCCCAACATCTCACAACTCGCTTTGTAATAGCACATTTCAACACCGATGGTTGCTCTGGTGGACCCTATGTCGTCTCCGAGAATGACGAGCATTTTGTCATTGGAAGTCTGGTTGGAATAATGTCTGGAACCTGCCCAGATTCAAATCCACACATGTCTGTTCAGTCCGCTACTGATTTTTAGCAAAGTCAGTTCCAAAATGACGCTGGCACGATAGTTATTTTGGGTCTGCCCGATATGGCGTCTGCCCTTACTAACAGCAACAGCATTGAAACTGACAAACATGAACTCGAAAGTGCCACAATAGTAAGTCATGATTTCTTCATCACTTTTATGGTGCTCTTTTTCACCTATCACACAGCAAGTTATGAATACGAGGCCTGTAATGGACGCTACCGAAACTGAAGAGCTCGAAAAAATTCGCAAGAAGGCAATGGATGAAGTTACAAGTGCTCTTCAGGCGCTTGAAAATAAGTTCCCGGGTATTACTGAGGGCGCAGCAGCTTTGGCGGGGTCAGGCGTAGGCGCAGCGGCTTCCTTCGGTGCTCTCTATACGCTTGGTACAACGGGAGTGTCAGCAGCAGGCATAACCTCCGGGCTCGCTACAGCAGGGTCTATCGTCGGTGGCGGTATGGTTGCAGGCATTGCGGTATTGGCCGCACCTGTAGCTGTGTTAGGGATTGGCGGGTACGCGATAGTGAAACACAAAAAAAATGCGAAACTGACAGCCGCCCTTAGTCAGGCCATCCAAAAGCTCTACGAAGTTCAGGAAAGGTTGATGTCGAATGCGGAATATTTTAAGGCAGAAATTGCTGGCATCAAGGCAACAATCGACATGCTTACTAAGAAAGCTCCAAAAGGTAGCCTGGTCGCGGTGAGGTAAACACATGAGTCAGTCTCCTTATGATGATGAGTTCAGGGCCATCCGTTATATTCAGCTCCGTGGTCAGGATATCGCGAACGCTCACGAGACAATTAACAGTGATATAGAGAGCCTTAAGGCACAGTTGACCGGGCTAATCAGCGGCACTGAACTTGATGAAGCGGAGCATCTGGCGCTTAAAGAACATCATCTGCGAGAAATGACCCCTTCAGATACTGCCATGCATTCTACTGGTCTCAAGACTATATATAGCGAGGCTAACCAGCGTGTATGCGGTGATATTGGACTGGCCACAATACTCTCCACGGATGACTTGGCTGTTGTAGATGCCCGGATCCAGAATCATATTAAAGAATTTAATGATCGCTACGCACTCGACGCCTGGGATTATGCTATTGCCTGCGGATGCGGGCTCATAGCATCCATGCTGGATTTACTTTGCGTCAGAGCCCCGCCAAAACCTACGGTGAGCTTTACGGCAGAAGTGGATGGTATTTTCAATAAACAGGTGCAGAAAGCCTTCAATGCCATTTTGCCGGAGGACCTGAGTACAAAACTCTCAGATTTGTTCCCTATAGGGGCACCAGACAGTTCGATCAGCAGCGATTTAGTGGGTGCGGCCGGTGGCGTTTTGTCTCCCACAAATCACCGCTTAAGAGCTTTGTCACACGATCCCGTACTGGGCATTATTTTCGGTATAAAGGATATGCTGAACGGGACCTGTACGGTGGTTCAGAATGGACAGATCGTGGTTTATCCTTCCAGTAAAGGCGTTACAGACGAAACCAATATTTTCAGGCTCATCGCCAGAATGTTTGGACACCTGGCATCGGATGTTAATGCCCCCTCAGCAAAAGGAAACCGTGGCATGGGGTTACCGGCTCCTTTTATGGGGCTACTTCGTATGCTTGAGGGGATCCCTGTGGGGAGTTCTAACTTCGGCAAACAAATAGAGTACATGTATGTCAACGGGTATGACTTTCGTCAGTTTATCGTGACAAGTATTCCGATGAGCATAATGGAAGTTTTGATGCGGGTTTTCTATGTGGCGAAACAGGTATCGCTGGGAAAAGGAGCTTTTGGGGAGACCTTACTGGATACCATGCCGTTGCGGCTAAATCCACGCTTCCGGATGATGCTTGCCCTGGGTTATGGAACTTCCAGTGCTGTTAACGCAGGTAAAATGTATATCACCGGCAATATTCTCAATGCGAATTACGCCTCCTGGATGGGGTTGGCCTGGAATGGTTTTCACTCACTCAAGTGGTCCCTTTATCAGCGACACTTAAAGCTTTGGGCCGGTATTGAAAAGGCAGAACTGGAACGGCTTCAGAACAATATAGACAGCATCGAGGCATTGACCATCAGAGCAGGAAACTTGCCAGTCAAGTAACATTCACCGGAGCACCTCCGGAACCCCATAGCCCACCAGCTGCTAAAAATGTCTGCCTTTGCTTTTAATACTCTCTCTGCCTCCTCCCCGAGGCAGAGAGTAGCTCGTAGTTATTTATACAGCTCACAACAGGGCCATAAGATACTCCGCTTCTCGTTTACCGATGATCCTGATCTGTCAGCTCTCTTACCGGATGCTGTACGAGCGTAACGGCTTATTATTGATAGTTCTCTCATATCAAACCTCATAAAGATTTATGCTGCCACTTAGTAACAGCCTAAAGGTTGTACTCTCTATTTAACAGCTTTTAGGCTGTTAATTTGATATTACAGCTTTTAGGGTGTATGTTTAGAAAACAGCGTACAAGGTGTATCAGAGGAACTACTGAGGCCAGCTTATGATCAATAATGATTACCCGTTAAACACGCTCAACCAGTTGCGTCCCTTGCTCATTGGTTTTCGCAAGGCGAATGGCCTGACGCAAAAAGACCTGTCCGAAAGGTTAGGGGTCACTCAACAGACATACTCACGTCTGGAAGCCAACCCTGCCAGTGCGAGCATTGAACGGCTATTCAAGGTGTTTTCTATCCTGGGCGTAAAAATCAGCTTCTCCTCGACAACCGCCTCTTCAGAGGGGAAGCAGACGGAAGAAATGCTTAAATCAAACTCACCTGCACGACAGGAGAAATGGTAACGATATGAGCCGGAAACAGCAGCGTCTGGCAATCTGGATGAACGGAATCAAAGTCGGATACTGGGAAAAAAGTAAAGGGGTAGACAGCTTACAATACCTTCCTGACTGGAGTGCAGACGAACAGGGAAGGCCGCTGTCATTGTCCCTTCCTTTTACTCCCGGGAACCAGGTCTGGCGTGGAAATGTGGTACGTGACTATTTTGATAATTTACTCCCGGACAGCGAAGGCATACGCAGACGTCTGGCAATGCGTTACAAGGCCGATAGCCTGGAGCCTTTTGATCTTCTGACGGAGCTGGGAAAAGACTGCGTGGGCGCGATACAGCTGCTTCATGACGGAGATGAACCCACAGATTTATATTCCGTGAAGTATCACCCGCTTACTGAATCAGAAATTGCGGCAACTTTGCGTAATACCACGGAGACATTGCTACCGGGCAGGCCAGAAGATAACGACGACTTACGTTTATCTATTGCCGGTGCTCAGGAGAAAACAGCCCTACTGTGGCATGAAGATCGGTGGTGTATGCCGGAGGGTAATACACCAACGACGCATATATTCAAGCTACCGCTCGGACTTGTGGGGAACATGAAAGCCGACATGCGCTCGTCGGTTGAAAATGAATGGCTCTGCTCGGTACTTCTCGAACAGTACGGGCTCCCCGTGGCAAGAACGCAGATTGCTCACTTTGAAGATCAGAAAGCGCTGGTGGTAGAACGTTTTGACCGAAAATGGTCAGGAAACGGACAATGGATCATTCGTTTACCCCAGGAGGATATGTGTCAGGCCCTGGGCATTTCGCCATTACGAAAATATCAGGCGGACGGCGGGCCAGGTATATCGGAAATTATGGAAGTTCTGAGTAATTCAGACCGTGCTGAGCGTGACAAAGCGCAGTTTTTTATGACGCAGATAGTTTTCTGGATGATGGCCGCAACAGATGGCCACGCTAAAAATTTCAGTATTTCTATTGGGCCACAGGGACGTTATCACCTTACACCACTCTATGATGTGTTGTCGGCATGGCCGGTGATCGGTCATGGGAACAATCAGATATCCTGGCAGAAGTGCAAACTGGCGATGGCCGTACGTGGCAGTAGCAACTATTACCAGATATATCGAATACAACGACGCCACTGGATCAGGCATGGTGAGATAACCGGCCTGAGTAAACAGCAGACAGAGGCGATGATAGAGGAAATCATCGCCAGAACCCCGGGTGTCATTGAACGTGTTAGCGGGCTTCTTCCGGACCAGTTCCCCCAGCAGCTTGCGGAAAGTATTTTTGATGGAATGAGGCAGCAATGCAGGCGCCTGGCTGAGAAATGACAGCCGCAATTTATAGTGTGCATGTTTTCAGAATAGCTGATGTAAGCGTGAGGATTCAGTATGACTGAAGAACAAAAAAGAATAGAGCGGGCTATTGAGTTGGCTTGTCGTTACGGCGGAACCGATGAAATGCATCATCTGCAATGGGTCGTGGATCAGATGGTAAGAGAACTTGCTGGAGAACGTTATGCACAGATTGTAGCAGATGCCACCAGCGGAGAAGATGGGCCTGATACTTACAAATGGAGTGTTGGGATCGCGCCTTAGCATCTGTCAGTCTGGGGATGAAAACGTACTTAACATCCAGCGAATTCCCAGACTTCACATTAAGACTAGAGTAACGGCCGCAATCACGTGAGAGAAAAAAATGGCAATTTTAGCAATCATTGCAGTTATCGCCCTGGGTGGGTACGCCTGCGGGTTTATTAAAGCCCGTGAGCTGAGCGCTTTGCGTAAAGAAATGAAACTATACGTGGATCGCATGGAAGCGGCGGAGCTGGACTTACACGCAATCAGAAGTGTAGCGGAGCACCGGTTGCACGGTGCAGGTAAACAGTTTGCCGACCTTTACAGCCGTATCGACGGTGCAACTGTGACGCTGACACCCGAAGATCAGCTGTTACTGGCAACGATGCCATTTAATATTCAGGATGTAGAAGACATCGTAAACGAGCGCGGTCCAAAGACAATTAGCGGCCGTCCATTCTGGGAAGTTGAGCCAGGCCCGCATGACTATGAATATGGCCCGCAATATCCGTATTTCCCAGACCAGCGCTAGGAAGAGATCAAGATGAGAGAGCCAAGACCCCGCCATACCTTGCAGGTCATTCGAGTGCCTTCTCTGGAGGTTCAGGATCTGGGGCTGACCAGCTTTGATAGCTGGCTTGACGAGAACGGTTATGACAAAACGAATGCCAGAAATAACCGTACCATCTGGGCGAGAGAAGGCGGATGGCATCTGAAACGTTGCAGAAATCTGGAAACTGGCACGGACGATTTCTGGTTTATCGCTTTCGATGGTAAAGGCGGAAAGATATACCCGCTGAAAACCCAAAGAGACTACCGGGCTGCATATCGTAAGCTGGAAGCAGAAGGTTATGCACCTGCGGTCATCGAGCAAATGACCACAGGCGCAGCATATAACCTGGCCTATCCACGTTCCACCCTAAAACAAGCTGAGACGGCCACCAGCGAACCAAAGCGGAAACCTGACGTAGATATCCAGGGTGAGCACTGCGAGCGCGTAGTGACGCAACGTAGTGGCGTGGCACAGGGTAAATTTAAAGCTCTGCTCATCGAGAATTTCGCGGGCCGTTGTGCGGTAACCGGTTGGGTTAATGGCGGTGTCCTGGATGCGGCACACATTGAACATGGAACCCGGTACAATCCGTCTAATGGCATCCTGATGACTCCAACAATGCATGCTCTGTTTGATGCCGATCTTATGGGCATAGATCCGGCCACCCTGACCGTTCATTTTAAGCCAGGCATTGAGCTGGGCGAGCTGTTTGAAGGCCGTAAAATCACACCGCTGGTGTACGATCTGGACTTAGAGCGGCTGGCCGTACGCTGGGCAGGATACCAGGGCCTGGCTCATGAACAATGATGGGTTACAGCCGGGATGTGTGAAAACCCGTCAGTGAAACCTGCATGCGCCATACCTTTAAATTTAAACTCAAGAGCCAGGCTCAAGATAAAACCGAAATGAAAAGGTAAAATCCGGTGCACCAGATCTCTTAGGTTTAATACCTGAGCCGGTATACTGGCAGGCGCAGGCATGTGGGTATTATCCAGTCCATACATCTCCACACAGTGTTAACCGCAACATTTAAAGTTCAATAAGGACGGTTTCAATTTTATGTATAAAACAGCATTAGTGATGATTATCGGGATCCTCGGATGCAGTAAAGCATTTGCAGCCACTGAATTACAGCTCCAGCAAAAACGCGTTATGCAGTTCTGTGCCAACGCCAGTCTTCCATTGTTAGTTGCGGGTACAACGTACGCGAATACGTCTGACAACGGGCGACCAGAAAAAGAAAGATTGGCAATCCTGAAAAATTCAGTTGCAAGCTCGACAGCTTATAAAATGGCATCTCCCGGAGTTCAGATTGCCATGATGAGCGTGGTGGAAGATATTGCCGATCCGAAAGAATTAGCTCTACATCAAAAAGAAGTTAGACGTCTTGGGGCTAGTTATCTTTCCGACAGCGGTGTTTCATGGGCTTCAAAAACTGTTTCACCATTTACAGCCTGGTGTAACTTTAACCGTTTAGAAAGTTAAGGCTGGCAAGGCGGTTCCTGTTCAGGAAAGTTACTTTCCGTGCGGGGACCGTAAGATACAGATAAAGCTTAAGGCCTTTGAATTTCTGGAAAGCATTTGAAAATTTCATTGCGCTTGTCTGATATGAAACAGCCCCTGCATTTCTGCAAAGGCTGAAAGAGTGTGTACGGACTTTGGAAGGAGTGATGATATACGCCTGAGCCATCCCATCACCGCAGACAGGGTAATTAACCCTGACTAAAGCTTTCACCTATTCCGTCGCTCGCAAGCGGCTTTCGCACACTAACGAAGGTATGGCCTTTCGTCGGTGTTAAATTTTTCAAACTTTGCTTACTTTGTCAAGGAAGGTGACCGCAGTAGTAGGCACAACTACTTTAATCTGTATGAATAATAAGGTAGAACCGGCCAGTGAATGAATGCTTTCCCTGAAATCAGGCGGACAACCTTCAGGAATATTGATAGCAAGACTGAATCTCTCGCTGCGGCGATAAACATTTCGCCATAACCCTGAACGAGAGTGGTTCATCCATCATATACAGGAGCGTTACATGCGCAAATTTAAGTACATAATCTGTCACCAGTGCGAAGGCCACGGGACCATGGAAAACCCGGCCTTTGAAAATGGATTCACCCAATCAGAAATGGCTGAGTGGGAGCCAGAAATGCGTGAAAAGTATTTTGCCGGAGCATTTGATGTTCGCTGTGACGTTTGTGCCGGTGACGGTAAGCTCAGCGTACCAAACGTAGCGGCTATGTCTTTTTCAGAACGACGGGTTCTGGCAGCACGGCGGCGTGATGAGCGTCTTCAGGCTGCTGATGAACGGCTGTCCCGCCAGGAACGAGCAATGGGGTACTGAGGTGGGCACTGTTGCAAATAGTCGGTGGTGATAAACTTATCATCCCCTTTTGCTGATGGAGCTGCACATGAACCCATTCAAAGGCCGGCATTTTCAGCGTGACATCATTCTGTGGGCCGTACGCT
>NZ_JBLKDA010000053.1:0-13536 GCF_047530215.1 Enterobacter sp. 01-M-03-SI-ECC | reverse complement strand
ATATGGAAAGAGTTCTTACCCAGATCGATACCAATAAGCGCAATGTTTTCCATGATGGTTCTCCGAATGAAAGCCTGTCCTCAGCATAGTACTGGGAAGGAGGGAGTGACCATCTCATTAATTATCCCACGCTAAGACTATATTTTGTACAGCAGTGGAGAAGGATGAGAGACCAGCAGTTCATTAACAGGGACTCCTTTTTGCTTAAGCGGCTCAATGGTTCTTTCTATATAAACCGTATTCCAGAGTGTTATCGCCGCCGTATGTAGTGTCAGCGCCGGTGGCGTGGTAACGCTGATCCTCCCACCCCCAGATCCCTGATTTCATTCAGCCGGTGCATGAAGGATGCTCGCCCAAGGGCCTCACCCTTATTCAGCCCCGCCTGTATGCATCGGCCTAAGCCTTTATCGCAAAATCAGTCCAGCATAAACAGCGTCCGATCTCTGCAGAAAATCGCCCTCTGCGCTACGAGTTTGAACGCATTTACTCTGTTTATAGGTAACATTCGCTCCACGATATAATGATATCGGCAACGTATTCAGCATCCTGAGCATGAGTCAGAAGGTGATCCGCCTTACCCAACGAAATGAAACTCTTGGGATGCTTTGCTGCTTTGAATATTTTTTCGGCCTGCTCAATTAACACAGTATCATCTTCAGTCGCATGAAAAATAAGCAGAGGCTTGTTCATGGCGAACACCTTATGAGCGATTTTGTGTTCCTGAATATTGTCCAGCATCTGTTTCTTTAAGGTAAATACCCGCCCGGCCAGCTCAACGGGATAGGCTCCATGCTGGTTAATGTTTTCAACATCATCCTTAAAAAGACGTTTTACGTGTGTCAGTTCTCCGGGTGATCCTATGGTGACAACGGCCTTTGCCTCAGGAACTTCGCCGGCAATAGACAGAATGGCCGATCCCCCCAGGCTATGGCCGATGAGCAAAGAAGGCGCTTCGTACTGTCGGCGGAGATAATCTACCGCGCAAAGCAGGTCCGAAATATTGGATGAGAAGTTGGTGTTGGAAAAATCCCCTTCGCTGTTTCCCAGACCAGTAAAATCAAACCGGAGAACGGCGATAGCATTCTCTGTCAGTTTCCGCGCAATACGCGCCGCGCCTTTGAGGTCTTTGCCACACGTAAAACAATGAGCTAACAGCGCAAACGCTTTAGGATTTTCAGGAAGTTCAAGCAATCCGGCCAGTTCTTCACCAGCCGCATTTTTGAACGTAAATTTTAGTTTTTTCATAGGATATTCCAGGTCTTAAACTGATTTCATATGTTTGATCGCAGGGAAAAATAATCTTCTGCTCTGCATCTGGCATTACGCGTTTTCCTTCCTCTACTGGGGATGTGAAACAGAATTCATTCCGAATGCCTGTCCTCACCTTCCAGTTTGAAAGCTGATTATTGCTTCCTGTTCGGTGATCACTTACGCTATGCTACCAACTAGATGGTAGTTTACAAGAATTTTATGAGGTCTCACTGAATGGCCAATTGCGCGCTCATTCTTAAAATATCCCTGGCAATGCTGGCGTTTGCTGCAAACTCTATTCTGTGCCGTCTGGCCCTGCAGGGAGGCCACATTGATCCCCTTTCATTCAGCAGCCTCAGGCTGGCCAGTGGTGCACTCGTCCTGTCACCTTTCTTGTTTTATCACGCAAAAACTACATTATCGCTGTGGCGTCCGCTGAGCGGATTTTACCTCATGGTGTACGCAGTGCTCTTCTCTGTCGCCTATATCCATCTCGATACCGGGGCAGGTGCGCTGTTACTTTTTGGTGCCGTACAGTTTGCGATGGTGATCCACGGATTATTTAAAGGGGAATCACTCTCCGTTATGCGGGCTTGCGGTTTAGTTATTGCTCTGGCAGGAATTGCTGCCCTGCTGTTACCCGGGGCGAAGGCACCGCCGCTTTACAGTGCACTTATGATGATCGTTGCCGGATTAGCCTGGGCCGCCTATTCCGTCAGGGGGAGGGCGGGCCAGGCGGCCGGGGCTTCAACGGCGGCAAATTTTGTACTCGCCACGCCGATGGCTCTCGCTCTTTCGTTGCTGTTTATGAAGCAGGGTCACTATGATGCTGCGGGCATTGCTTTGTCATTGCTGTCCGGTGCCGCCGCCTCAGCCGGTGCATATGTATTGTGGTATACCCTTTTACCCTCTCTCGGCTCTATCACCGCCAGTACCCTTCAGCTCAGCGTTCCCTGTCTGGCAATGCTAGGGGGTGTGGTATTCCTGGATGAATCACTGACGGTCAGAACGATATTTTCTGCCCTGGCGGTGCTGACTGGCATTGTGATGGTGACACGCGAGAAATCCCCCCGTCAGTCGATGACAAAGGCGAGAGAACCTTAATAACGCAATTAATTCATGCAGTTGTGATGATTCTCTTATGTTAATCACACGAGCCAGTTTTCCCGCTCCGGCATCAGACTGACAGTAATACTGAGGTCGACGTTTCTGACTACACCTAAGGCAGGTTTATGAAATGAAATATGATTTTGATGAGTACGTAAGCAGAGAGAAAACAGACAGTCTCACCGTGGACGGCTGGCGGGAATACCTGTTTTCGGGACAGTCCGAATTTGCAATGCGGTATCCGGCAGAAGGGCTAATCAACCTCTGGGTTGCTGACATGGCTTTTGCCACACCAGAGCCGATTCTTCAGGCCATCAGAGACCGTCTGGATAGAAAAATACTCGGCTACACTAAAATCTACGACGAAGAATACTATGAGATCTTTGGCAGCTGGTGTGAGCGACAATATGGTCACCGTTTCAAAACGGAAGACATTGTGCTGTCTCCGGGCATTATTCCCGCGCTGAACCGTCTCGTCCCGCTTCTGACCGACATGGATGACAGTATTCTTATTATGACGCCTTCATATGGCCCGTTTAAAAAGGCGGGTGAATACAGTCAGCGTCGCGTGGTGTACTCGGCGTTAAAAAAATCAGCAGGCGGCTGGGAACCTGACTGGGAAGACTTTGCACGCAAAGCCAGTCAGGCCGATTTACGTGTGAAAATTCTTTTCCTGTGTAATCCGCATAACCCGACCGGACGAGTCTGGCGGCCTGATGAACTTAAGCGGATTATTGAAATTTGCCTGGCCAATGACATCTGGGTGATATCTGACGAAATTCACTGCGACCTGTCCCGAAGCGGTATCGGTCATACACCGGCCGCCTCTCTTTTCCCTGATTCTACACGCATTATTACCTGCATGTCCTCGAGTAAAACATTCAATCTGGCCGGGAATTTGTTGGCAAATATCATTATTCCGGATCCCGGTGTCAGAAGCGAGTGGCGTCTCAGACACGACGAGTTCATCTCTCCACTGAGCCTGGCAGCAAACAAAGCGGCGTGGAGTGAATGTGATGACTGGCTTGTCCATCTGAGGGAATATATTGACGGCAATTTCCAGTACCTGCACGACTATCTCAAAAGCTATTTACCCGAAACCAGGTTCTCGATCCCCGAAGGGACATATCTGGCCTGGATAGATATTAGCCGCTACCTGCCCGACACCGCAGGTGAGGATTTATCGCTGTATTTTGCCCGGGAGTCAGGGGTCCTTCTTGAAGGGGGCTTGCTGTTTGTCGACAATGGGGACGGATATATCCGGTTAAATCTGGCCTGCCCACGGAGTATGCTGACAGCAGGGATGAAAAGAATTTCACAGGTACTGCGGATACCGGCTCCTCATCGTGTATAACCCCTTTCTCTCTGGCCGTTTTGTCCTGTCAGGATGTCGTCAGAACCCGGCATAACACCCTGTGCCGGGAACACAAAAGGCACGGATGAACAGGTCGTGAATATTCTTAGTGAAGCCTGCTGATGACATGTCTGGCGACAAAAAAATGCCGCCCTTAAGGGGCGGCTTATGCCAGCGTCACGGGGTTATCGTCTGACCGCCATGATGCCCGCATCGACATCCCAGATAGCGCCCGTCACCCATGAGGTTTTGTCAGACAACAGGAAGAGAATAGTGTTTGCCACATCTTCGGCAGTTCCGACGCGTCCCAGCGGGTGGAAATCGTTCAGCGACTTCATAGCATCTGCGATATCCGCTTTGTCCATGAAGCCTTCGTATATCGGCGTATGAACAATCCCGGGAGACACCGCGTTGACACGAATACCCGCGCTGGCCAGCTCAATCGCCAGATTACGCGTCAGGGCATGCAGACCCGCTTTTGCCATTGAATAGGCCGAGGCCGGCGAGTCACCCAGTGCAGCCTGAGCACCAATCGAACCGACGTTGACGATAGACCCTTCGAGCTTCGCGGCGAGCATGTTCTTCACGACATCCTGTGTAATAAAGAACGTGGCTCGGTTCAGCGAAAGATACATGTCATAATCGGCAAAGCTGTGCTCGGTAAATCCTTTGGGCATGAAGATACCGGCGGCATTCACCATCAGGCTGATATCGCGATGGTGAGCATTAATTTCCTGACGGATAGTTTCCATACCTTCTTCGGTCATCAGGTTCGCCGCGATGACCGCAACCGGTCCCAGAGGGCTCAGTTCTTTTTGCACCGCTTCGGCTTTGTCTTTTTTATTCCCGGTCAGCACGACACTGCCGCCCGCTTCCAGTACCATGCGTGCCACGGCCAGGCCCATGCCGCTGGTACCGCCGACGACGAGCAGTTTTTTACCTTTGAAAAAAGTGTTCATTTTCTGACTCCATTACTGGTGGGTAAGACGTTGCCGGCAGCGTGAAACTGCCGGCGGTTGACGGATTAAATACTGCAGCCATCCGTTCCGCAGGTCTGACCCGCAGTGGCTGAAAATTCGGTTTGCTGTTCATCCCAGACCTGACGCAGGGCATTCAAAAAGTTATCTGCTGCCTGAGCCCCGCTGATGGCATATTTTTCGTTCATCACAAAAACCGGAACGCCGCTGAGGCCAATAGACTGTGCGTGGGCTTCATCGTCGGAAACGGTGGCGCGAAAATCGTCATTTTCCAGGGCGGCTTCAGCGTCAGCTTTCGGCATACCGGCTTCTACGGCCATGGCAACGAGCTGCTGACGGTCAAAGAGAGAGCGACCTTCGGTGATACTGCCATGATAAAAACGTTCTTCCACCGCGTCCGCAATTCCGGCCTTACGCGCGGCAACCAGCAGGGTGTGTGCATCTTCTGTATCACCAAACATCATGCCGTCGAAGTTGTAGATCAGACCTTCAGATTTACCGGCGGTGCCCACCTGATTCATCATCAGCTCCGCTGAATGCTGACTGCCCAGCTTTTTAACGATGGCATCCTTAAAAGGCATCGCGGGAGTACCACCGGCCAGACGGTAGCTGTGATGGCGGATCACCACCTGGTCGCGAAATTCAAAGCGATTCAGACCCTGTTCAAATCTTTTTTTAGCAATCCAGCACCACGGGCAGACCAAATCTGACCAGATATCGATGGTAAGGGTGGGTTTCAGCGTTTGCATAATGATTCCTCAAAGACGTTGGGCGGTCGGATCTCACTTATCAGAGAACCGCGACCGTATGGGATTTATTGCGCCTGCCAGACCGGGTAATCGGTATAGCCTTTTTCCGGGGAACCACTGACGCCGTAGTAGGTGGCGCGGTCACTTTCTGCCAGTGGCCAGCCGTTTTGCATTCTTTCAACCAGATCCGGGTTAGCGATGTAGGGCACACCAAATGCCACCAGATCCAGCTCATCATCTTCCAGAGCCTGCTCTGCGATATCACGGGTAAAACCGCCGGCAGCGATGATGGTGCCTTTAAACGTGTTGCGAAAACGGCGGCGGAAGCCTTCCGGAAGTGGCGCTTTGATGTACACCGGCTGATAGTAAAGGTGTACGTAGGCCAGTTCCCGCTGACCGAGCGCGTCGGTGAT
Source organism: Enterobacter sp. 01-M-03-SI-ECC (assembly GCF_047530215.1). Lineage (NCBI taxonomy): Bacteria > Pseudomonadati > Pseudomonadota > Gammaproteobacteria > Enterobacterales > Enterobacteriaceae > Enterobacter > Enterobacter sp. 01-M-03-SI-ECC. Next base: position 7,685 of record NZ_JBLKDA010000053.1, on the reverse strand, counting down.
GGCTGACCAGGTTTGCTCTTCACCTTCATACGGCGCGAGGTCATAAATGCGGCCGAACGGTGACAGGCGCACGGCAACGTGGCTGTTACCCACGGCTTCCGCCACGGCGTCAATGGTCTCCAGCAGGAAACGCTGACGATTTTCCACCGAGCCGCCGTATTCGTCGGTGCGGGTGTTCAGTTCGCTACTGAGGAACTGGTCAAAGATGAATCCGTTTGCCGCCATGATTTCCACGCCGTCAAAGCCGGCTTCCACCGCCAGGCGTGCGGAGTGCACGAAGTCTGCAGTGATGCGTTTAACTTCATGCGTTTCCAGCGCGCGTGGCTGGCTTGGTACAACCGGGCCCGGTTCTCCGGATTCGGTCAGCGCAAAAACGGTGGTATTGACCGCCTGAACGGTGCCCGCTGAAACCGGCGCTATGTGGCCTGGCTGAAGAGAGACGTGAGACATACGGCCGACGTGCCAGAGCTGCGCGAAAATACGGCCACCTTTGGCGTGAACCGCTTGTGTCACCTTACGCCAGCCCTGGACGTGTTCGTCGTTGTAGATACCAGGGGTATAAAGGTAACCCCGGCCTTCTTCTGAAACCGGCATCCCTTCGGTGATGAGCAGGCCAGCAGAAGCACGCTGTGCATAGTACAAAGCCACGACCTCATCCGGCACGTCATTCATGGTGCGGGTGCGGGTCATCGGTGCCATGACTACACGGTTTTTTAACGCCAGGCCAGACAGATTGTAGGGGGTGAAAAGCTTACTCATCGTATACCTCACAAAAAACAAAAAGGAGTATCCCGGCAGGGATTTGCACAGCCCGGCAGTATCATCGACTGGACGTCGCGCACTGGAGTTGCATAAACATCTGATGGGTGGCAATATACCAACCATCTAGTAGGTAGGTCAATGGCTGTGTCGTATTTTTTTGTCATAACGCAGCCATTTCTGAATTGTCACTCATTTTGCGAGGTCATCACCATGCGTACATTAACAGCTTATAACGAAGATAATTTCCGCCAGATAGAGCAGTACAACGGAATATCGGTGGTACGTTTCTCTGCACCCTGGTGTCCGCCCTGTCAGGCCAGCGAAGAAATGTTCAGTCAGTTTGCAGACCGGCTCGATAGAGATATTCAGGTGGGGAAAGTCAATGTAGATCAGGCGCCGGTGCTGACAACCAAATACGAGATCTGGGGGCTGCCGTCTGTGCTGATATTTCATGAAGGGCAATTAGTTAAACGCATACCGGGTGTGAAACCTGCATCGGTATATGCTCAGGCTATTGCGGACATAAAAAAAGGGCAGTAATGCCCTTTTAACGTGGAATTTATTAATGCTTAACCGCGTGCCTGACCGACGGCATCCAGAGTGCGGGCTGAATAAATGACCGCCGCGCCAGCGTTGAGGTTAATCGCCACGCCCAGCGCTTCAGCAATTTCAGCGTCGGTTGCACCGGCTTTCACAGCGGCGTCGGCGTGAAAAGCAATACAGCCGTCGCAGTGGGTTGTGACTGCGCACGCCAGGGCAATGAGTTCACGCACTTTTGCGCCCAAAAGGTCAGTTTTGTTACCTGCGTTGCCCAGGGCAACCACGCCTTTCATGGTCTCGGGGGTCAGTTTGCCCAACTCGCCTAAACGTTGCATTAACTCTGAGCGATAGTTGTTCCAGTCCAGCATAGTGTCATTCTCCTGAATGAGGGGTATTAAGAAGCAGTTTTATATACTTAAGGCTGTTGGCGAAGACTTCGGGTCTGGCCGTTGCATGCGCCACTACGCTTGAGCCTTCACAGACATTAATGATCATCAAAGCAATATCTGATGGTTCGGCATGGGATGAAAACTCACCTGACTCCATGCCCGCCCTGACGACTTTTGTGAGCCACTCGATTTGCATATCGAAATAAAGTGATGTCTGTACAGTAATTGCCTGAGGCAGATTGGCGGTCTCTGCTGACAACGCACAACACAGTGGCAGTAGCGAAGCTTTATGGCTTTGCGCGAAGATATCGATGTAAGCCGCAATTCTTCTCTCCGCGCTTTTCTCAGTCGCCTCTATCTGCTCAAATACGCGTTGTGTATCAGAGAACGCCTGTATTACCACCTGCTCACCCAGAATATCTTTGGTCGGGAAATGGTGATGAATACTGGCCTTGGTGATACCCACTATTTTTGATAAATCAGCATAGCTGAATACTGAATACCCTTTTTCGCGCATCAGGTGTTCTGCTTCGCTGAGCAGCCGTTCCCGTGTCATGGTTGTCATAATTACTCCATATAATCTACTAGTTGATAGATTATATTGTTGCTATTTTTCCGTAGCAAGTTGTATCACTGACTCAGTATCGTGCAGAGCTGAACGTCACTGCCATCCTGCATTCTGAATGGCAGCATTACATCTCTGACATCACGCCAGGCGTGTAATCATTTCAACCGGATTAGCCAGAGTATCGTGGATTGGCGAATTCTTTTGCATTTCGCTGACCAGCGCTTCTAACTCCTCGCGACTGGCGGTCTTGCTCGTAAGGTGAACATCGACGCGAATAGATTTCGCACCTTTACGCACGTTGCTGTCCAGCCCAAGGAAGCCGTTGAGGTTGATATCGAAATTAAGATCCAGCTCGATACCGTCCAGGTCGATCCCTTTTTCAGCAGCCATCATGGTAAGGGTGGCGGTATAACAGCCAGCCAGCGCCTGCATGATGTATTCAGTCGGGCTCATGCCGGTATCGGTGCCGAGTAAACCTGCGGGTTCATCACCGATATTAGAAAATTTCCCCACACGGCTGGTATCGATAACGCCGTTCTGGATTGTGGCGCCGGTCTCTGTGCGAACGGTTAATCCGCCGCTGGAACGGGCTTTCATCTGGAAAGTCAGGTTACCCAGGCCAGGCTGGCTGCGAACTGCTTCACGGGTATTGTGGATCGCAGCTGCGTCTGCAGAAGGTTTAACGGTAGTAGACATAATGGCTCCTGTAATTTCTTGATAAAAGGTATAGCTGGTGTAACCAGCACCAATCATCTAGTTGGTAGATTAGTGTCGCGAACCTCTTTTGTCTACTCTTTTATAAAAAATAGGGGGAAAAGAACCCAGCAGGCTGTTTTATTTCATAATAACCATTTGATTTTTTTATAATCTTCCCAGCCGCTCACTCTTGCAGCAATCCAGCCTTTACCCGAAGGATAGTCTGGCGGGTGGTATTAAATTCCCGGGCAATAGCACTGATACTGATGCCAGCATTTAGGCGCTCTGTCACTGTTTGCTTTTGTTCCTCGCTCAGGATGGGGGGGCGACCGAAGCGTTTTCCAGCCGCTTTTGCCCTCGCAATACCTGAATACGTTCGCTCAAGCAGCAAATCCCGCTCAAACTCCGCTACAGCAGAAATTACCTGCATAGTCATTTTTCCGGCCGGACTGGTCAAGTCAACGCCTCCGAGTGCGAGACAATGAACGCGAATATCTAAAGCCGCCAGTTGCTCTACTGTTTTTCGGATATCCATCGCATTACGACCCAGACGGTCAAGTTTGGTGACAATCAGTACATCCCCATTTTCCATGCGATCTAGCAACCGGATAAATCCGGGGCGTTCGCTGGCAGCAACCGAGCCACTGATATGCTCCTCAATAAGTCGTTGGGATCTGATGGCAAAACCCGCCGCTTCAATTTCACGACGCTGGTTTTCTGTGGTCTGTTCCAGAGTTGAGACCCTGCAGTAGGCAAAAACACGTGACATGGGAAACTTTCCGTACGAAATGGATGTCCGAATTATAACGTGTGTCCGAAATTAATTTCACTAAGTTTCGGACATGTGCTGTAAGTGGTGTACGAAACCGACCGGTTTCGGTCACAGCGAACAAATAACAGATGAAAACTATACGCGAGGGAGGCATTTATGCCACGGCGACAGATACTGAGCAGCGAAGAGCAGGAACGCTTACTGGTTATACCAGATGATGAAATTATTCTGACCCGAATGTGTTTTCTGAACGAACCGGATATTGCGCTCATTAATAAGCACCGAAGGCCAGCGAATCGCCTGGGCTTTGCTGTATTACTCTGTTATCTGCGTGGACCTGGATTTATTCCGGACAAAAGCAGTGCTCCTCACAATGGCGTTGTATCCAGGGTTGCTTCCCGACTGAAACTTCAGCCTGATTTATGGCCGGAATATGCATCCAGAGAGCAAACCCGCTGGGAACATCTGACCGAACTTTATCGCTACCTGGAACTATCCCCGTTCAGCCGGTCAATGCAAAAAGACTGTATCCGTCATCTGCACCCCTATGCCATGCGAACTGACAAAGGATTTATGCTGGCGGAAGAAATGCTCAGCTGGCTACATAACAATAATGTTATTTTCCCTTCTGTTGAAGTGATCGAACGGACGCTTGCCGAAGTCGTCACGCTCGCTAACAGATCGGTATTTTCGACACTTACCGCGCAACTGGAAAAGCAGCATAAATCAGCACTCGACAGCCTGCTCATATCAGAGGGTGAACAACCTTCCCGTCTGGCATGGCTGCTACAGCCTCCGGGTAAAATAAACGGTAAAAATGTGCTGCAACATATCGACCGGCTTAATTCCATCGCTGCGCTGGGGTTGCCTGATGGTATTGCACTTTCCGTTCACCAGAACAGGTTGCTTAAACTGGCGCGTGAGGGCCGGAAAATGAGCAGCAGGGACCTGGCAAAATTCACCGATGTCAGACGTTACGCTACGCTGGTTTGTATAATAACAGAGGCCAGGGCCACCCTGACTGACGAAGTGATTGATCTGCACGAGCGTATCCTGGGTAGTCTGTTCAGCAGGGCAAAACGCACGCAGGCCGAACGGCTCCAGCAAACGAGAAAGCTTATTCAGAGCAAGCTGAAGCAGTACGTTACCGTCGGGCAGGCGTTACTTAACGCCAGAGAATCCGGGGAAGATCCCTGGACTGCAATAGAAGATGTCCTTCCCTGGCAGGAATTCATCAACAGCGTGGAAGAAACGCGGTTTCTTTCCCGTAAGGGCAATTTCGACGCGCTTCATCTGATCACCGAAAAATACAGTACGTTGCGTAAATATGCCCCGCGTATGCTGTCAGCATTGCAGTTCATGGCGACACCTGCGGCGCAGGCGCTCAGCGATGCGCTGGACACCATAACGGAAATGTACCGTAAACAACTTCGTAAAGTGCCGCCATCAGCGCCAACAGGGTTTATCCCTGAAAGCTGGCGAAAACTGGTGCTCACGCCTTCAGGCATCGACCGCAAGTACTACGAGTTTTGCGTACTGAATGAACTCAAGGGTGCATTACGTTCCGGTGATATCTGGGTAAAAGGATCGCGCCGCTACAAAAATTTTGATGATTATCTCATCCCGACTGCTGAGTTTGAGAAATCCCGACATAATGACCAGTTACAGTTGGCCGTTCAGACCGATAGCCAGGCATACCTTCAGGCCCGTATGACTCTTCTTGCATCTCGGCTGGAAGAAGTTAACGCGATGGCGCTTGCCGGTGATTTGCCCGATGTAGATATCTCAGATAAAGGCGTAAAAATCACTCCACTGGAGAACAGCGTTCCTTCAGGTGTTTCGCCCTTTGCAGATTTGGTCTATGGCATGCTTCCCCATCCGAAAATTACGGAGATACTGGAAGAAGTTGATAGCTGGACGGGATTTACGCGTCACTTCGCGCACCTCAAAAATAATAACGTCAGACCAAAAGACGGAAGACTGTTGCTGACCACCATTCTGGCTGACGGCATCAACCTTGGGCTGACAAAAATGGCGGAATCCTGCCCTGGGGCCACAAGATCGTCACTCGAAGGTATTCAGGCATGGTACATCAGGGATGAAACTTATTCAGCGGCACTGGCCGAGCTGGTCAACGCACAGAAAGAGCGGCCTCTGGCCGCATTCTGGGGCGACGGGACAACATCGTCGTCAGACGGGCAGAACTTTCGGGTAGGCAGTCACGGACGTTATGCCGGTCAGGTCAATCTTAAATATGGTCAGGAGCCGGGCGTGCAGATTTATACGCATATCTCAGACCAATACAGCCCGTTCTACGCCAAAGTGATCAGCCGGGTGCGCGACTCAACCCACGTGCTTGATGGCCTGCTGTACCATGAAAGCGATCTGGAAATTACCGAGCATTACACCGATACCGCAGGCTTCACTGAACATGTTTTCGCCCTGATGCACCTGCTGGGATTCGCTTTTGCGCCAAGGATCCGTGATCTTCATGACAAGCGGCTGTTTATTCATGGAAAGGCCGAGCGCTATCCGGGGCTTCAGTCTGTCATATCAACAACCTGCCTAAATATCAAAGACATTGAGTCGCACTGGGATGAGGTATTGCGCCTGGCAACCTCGATTAAGCAGGGGACAGTCACCGCATCACTGATGATGAAAAAGTTAGCCAGTTACCCAAAACAGAATGGACTTGCCAAAGCGCTGAGAGAGATTGGCCGCATCGAACGGACACTATTTATGCTGGACTGGTTCCGTGATCCCGGTCTGCGCCGACGCGTGCAGGCGGGGCTGAATAAGGGTGAGGCCCGTAATGCCCTTGCGCGAGCGGTCTTTTTGCACCGTCTGGGTGAAATAAGGGATCGTGGGCTGGAGAATCAGAGTTATCGCGCCAGCGGGCTGACATTACTGACAGCAGCGATCACGTTGTGGAACACGGTATATATAGAAAGAGCTATTGAGTCACTAAAACGAAAGGGTATCCCGATAAATGAGCAACTGGTCTCTCATCTTTCTCCCCTGGGCTGGGAACATATCAATCTGAGTGGAGATTACGTCTGGCGTAATAATCTTAAGCTGGGATCCGGAAAATACCGCTCATTACGTACAGTCGATACCGCTTTGTACAAAAAACAGTCTTAGCGTGGGATAATTAATGAGATGGTCACTCCCTCCTTCCCGGTACTATGCTGAGGACAGGCTTTCATTCGGAGAACTATCATGGAAAACATTGCGCTCATTGGTATCGATCTGGGTAAAAACTCTTTCCATATTCATTGCCAGGATCGTCGCGGGAAGGCTGTTTACCGTAAAAAATTTACCCGGCCAAAGTTGATCGAATTTTTGGCGACATGCCCCGCTACAACCATCGCAATGGAAGCCTGTGGCGGTTCTCACTTTATGGCACGCAAGTTGGAAGAGTTGGGGCATTCCCCAAAGCTGATATCACCACAATTTGTCCGCCCGTTCGTTAAAAGCAATAAAAACGACTTTGTCGACGCCGAAGCTATTTGTGAAGCTGCATCGCGTCCGTCTATGCGTTTTGTGCAGCCCAGAACGGAATCTCAGCAGGCAATGCGGGCTCTGCATCGTGTCCGTGAATCCCTGGTTCAGGATAAGGTAAAAACAACCAATCAAATGCATGCTTTTCTGCTGGAATTTGGCATTAGCGTTCCCCGAGGAGCTGCCGTTATTAGCCGACTGAGTACCATTCTTGAGGATAATAGTTTGCCTCTTTACCTCAGCCAGTTATTGCTGAAATTACAACAGCATTATCACTATCTTGTTGAGCAGATTAAAGATTTGGAATCCCAGTTGAAACGAAAGTTGGACGAAGATGAGGTTGGACAGCGCTTGCTGAGCATTCCCTGCGTCGGAACACTGACAGCGAGTACTATTTCAACTGAGATTGGCGACGGGAAGCAGTACGCCAGCAGCCGTGACTTTGCGGCGGCAACAG
>NZ_JBLKDA010000052.1:0-16005 GCF_047530215.1 Enterobacter sp. 01-M-03-SI-ECC | reverse complement strand
TTACAACGAATGGCATCCGCATAGTGCACTGGGGTATCGTTCGCCACGGGAATATCTGCGGCGACGAACCAGTCATGGGTTAAGTGATAAAAAGTGTATGGAAATATAGGGGCCAATCCAATGTAAAAGTAATCACGCCGGTAAACATCTATGAGTGTGAACTAGGCGATGATGTTTTTGTGGGGCCATTTGTAGAGATACAAAAGGGATGCATTATAGGCGATAGAACCAGAGTACAGTCTCACACTTTTATCTGTGAGAACGTTATCCTGGGTAAGGACTGTTTTATAGGCCATGGCGTAACCTTTGCTAACGACCTGTTCAAGAATGGCGGTCCTGATGCTTCTGCAGAAAGCTGGATACAGATCGTATTAGGTAACGCGGTAACCGTAGGGAGCGGAGCAACGATTTTAACAACGGACATTTGCAGCGGCGCGGTGATTGGTGCAGGTAGCGTGGTTACAAAGCCTGTGTTAATTAAAGGGGTGTATGCTGGCAATCCAGCCAGACTGTTAAGAGAGCTCTAAGCATTATCTCCGAAAATATTTAGCCCAAACTTATCGCCATCTCAGGTCGTTAAGGTAGACTTCTCGCCAAAGCGGCTCTCAAAGCCGCTGGATAGGTGATGAGCTGAAGAACATACCTGTCAGTGATTATGATCCCTCAGAAAAACGGTCAGCACATCTTTCGGCGGAACACCTCCGCACTCAGAAATTAACCAGCCTACGGCCCCACGGTGGTAAGTTCCATGAAAAAGCATGTGATTTAGCATATCTGTAGCGGTCATTTCCCCTTCACTACCATCCACAAAGTTGAACTTAATCGTTTCTCTTAAATCAGCAGGAGGCATTGAGCTTACGCGCCGGATATACCAGTTTGTACAGTCGTCCATTTTAATCTCAAGCTCATCTACTGAGGGTGTTTCAGGGGTGTTCAGGGCAGTGTAACCATGCTGCTCACCCGAAATATTTGCTCTAAAAATCATGTCTACCACATGAATATGGTTCATCAGTCTTAGCATTAGATGACGCTTTTCTGCATAAGCAGATTCGCTGATACCTTTAACTGCTTTTAGCGTTTCATCATCAATCCAGCGCTTGAATTTCAGAAGTGTAACCAGTGTGTTATTGTCCATGAATTTCTTCCTGATTTGTAAGTTCTGATAGCATATCAATTATGTACGTTATGTAGCAGGGGTTCTAATTCAAAAGCATAAACGAGGTTCGCTCCTCGCTCCTAACTGACCTTCAACTCAGTTACCAGCTCCTCTCTATACCAGAAGCGGACATTTTACACCTCGCAATTTGCTTACTTTAGAGATGTGGTCTGGCTGCTTGACTCCCAGGTTGCGCTAAACTCAAACTCTACTTAATTAACCAACCGACCAATGTTAAAGGCAAGATGTATGTCTGTTGATAATTTATCCCGCATGGGCACTGCCAAAGTGACGCTTCTGGTGGATGAAACTGGTCATAAGGTAATCGAAAAATTGCCGGTGAGTGATGTCGAATTTAGTTTTTATCAACACGCAGCCAGGCATCTCACTCGAGCAGGTATTTACACGCCAAGACTGTTGTTTGCCGATCCAATTACACGCCGGTTAAGACTGGAATATATCCCACACCAGGTTGATCAGGACGAAGTTGGAGGAGATGAAGTGTTGTCGGTTTTGTCACGCTTACATGGCTATCGGCCTGACCCATCCTGGGTTTATCACAATCACACCTGGTCAGAAGCAGCCCTCGAAAAATCGCTCCACCTTTTGGCATTACCGGACAGAGCAGCGAAACGGTTACGTTACTTTCAGCAGGCAAGTGATGTTCTGTTTAGTGGTCAGTGTTTAATTTCCGGCGACAGCAATGCGGGTAATTGGGGAAAAAGGGATGATGGCGATTTCGTTCTTTTTGACTGGGAAAGATTCAGCACCGGTAGCCCAGCGATTGACCTTGCCCCACTTATAAAGGGAATGGGATCGAAACAAAAGTTTATTGAGTTTGCTGAGCGCTATACCTGTTTATCACGTAATTATAATCCTGGTGATTTAGCTAAAGAAATTGCGATTGCTAAAGCATGGATTGTTACCGAAGTAATCGTATTGCTGGATGAACGGCAGAAAATTGATTTTCAATTATATCTCAACTGGTACAGAGAAAATCTCCCCGCCTGGTTAGATAACACTTCGATAATGCTTTGATGATGCATTTTTCGGTCTGACAGATTCCGAGTGCTTAGAAATCATCTGCGACAAGTGGGATTCCCTCCAGGTTGACTGGCATAAGATGTGGATTGTCCGCTCATCGCTCATCGTCGCCCTACCCCGAACTCCCCCATAAAACCTGGTAGCTATACAAACGCGCCTGGCTGTTACGTTAATACGCGTTAATGACTTAAAAAGGAAATGAGCATGGCCCCACATCCGCTACGGCAGATAATCGAATCCTGCGATCGCGCCATCACCACCAAAAACTACGATGCCCTGATGGAATACTACGCCGAGGACGCCGCTCTAGTGGTCAAGCCCGGCATGACGGTTAAAGGCAAACAGAATATCCGTAGCGCGTTTATTGCCATCTCAGATTATTTTCAGGATCGGCTCATCGTCGAACAAGGGGATATGCAGGTGATCGAAGGCGGCGATAATGCCCTCGCGATCATGGAAACCGTTCTGCGTTTTCCTGATGGTCAGGGTGGGATAACGGAAATGTCGCGTCGCGCGACCTATGTTTTTCGCCACGAAAGCGACGGTCACTGGCTGTGCACCATCGACAACTCCTACGGCACGTCGCTGCTGGATACGGCAAACTCATCGCATTAATCAGAGCTTCACAGGGGCGCAACCGCCCCTCCATGCCAGTGCCCTTAGTGCGCAGTAATGCGCGGCTCCTTCACAAACTCAGCCAGCAGCCACACCATATCGTGCAGCAGGCCCGTCAGCTCTTTCGCGACGTGAGCGGGCAGCGTTCCCCCCCTGACCGCCTGTGTCAGCGCCAGAACATAGTCTACCTGAGTCAGGGTGTCCTGCCAGCAGTCGGGCACGCAGGAGCTGGTTTTCTCACCCATGATCAGCTGTTCGATCAGGTAGGGAGGAAGATCGACATCGCAGAGTTCGCGCAGCTTGCGCAGGGTCTGAAGGAGACGCTCGCAGAGCGCAGTACGGCTCGCGACATCATCGGTTTCAACCAGCACGCTCACCAGCGCGGCGCAGCTGTCGGCGACGTCAAACAGATCGGCATCCGCCGGAAGCGGTCGGGAAATAAGTTGTAGAATGACGTTTTCGTCAGACGGAAGATAAGTCAGGGTTGGGATAGTAGCCATCTTAAGGCATCCTCAGTGTGAAAATTGGGTGAACCACCCGATGAGTTCCTACGCTCGAGGGGGTAGCGCTGACAGAGGTAGGAATGCCGCCCACAGAGAAAACGGCCAGCCTTAAGGCTGCTCCGCCAGCGCCACCGCAATTTTAACGAGTTCGGCGCTGCCGCGACATATAAATATCGCTCTGTAGATACGGGTTCCTACGCCCGATTGCGGATGTGCCGCAACGCAGGCACTTTACGATCCCGGTCGGTTGAAGAAAAGAGATAACCCTGAATTTCACGCGGTTACTTTGCGGTTTGCGAGGCGTCTTCCAGAATGGTAACGCTGCCCTACATTTTAAGCGTATCAATCACCGCTCTGAGCGCAGGCGACACGTTGCGATGAGGATAATAAAGATACAATCCGTCCATGCGCAGGCTGTAGCGCTGCAACACCCGGATAAGCGTTCCGCGCTCCAGATCGCCAGCCACCAGCTCTACCGGAACATAGGCCAGCCCCAGCCCCAGGCGGGCAGCTTCCGCTTCCATGTAGCTATCGGACAGCGCCCATTGCCCTTCAGGCCGATGGGTGATTTTTTTCCCGTCCTGCACCAGCTCCCACTGATAGTCACTCCCGTCGGCAAACTGGTAGGCAATGCAGGGATGAGCCACTAAATCCGCAGGCGTCTGGGGAAAGCCGTAGCGCCTGAAGTGGTCCGGGGCAGCCACTGCGGCCATTTCCATATCAGGCGTAATACGCACCGCAATCATTCCCTGCCCCACCTCCGGCCCGAGCCTGACGCCCGCATCAAACCGCTCGGCGATAATGTCGACGAAGCGGCTTTCATTGATCAGTTCCAGCCTGATGTCCGGGTAACGCTGTTTAAAAAGGGCAAGCTTTGGCAGCAGGCATTTGTCGATGGCGTGCTGGCTGGCATTGATACGCACCGTGCCGGAGGGCGTCTGACGGTAGTGTGCCAGGGTCGCCAGGCCCGTATCGAGCGTATCGAACGCGGACTCGGCGGTCCGATAAAGCTGTTCCCCGGCATGGGTGAGCGACAGCTTGCGCGTAGTGCGGACCAGAAGCTGAACGCCCAACCGCTCTTCCAGCTCGCGAACCGAGCGGCTAATCCCGGATTGCGCCAGCCCAAGCCGCTGCGCAGCCCCCGTGAAGCTCCCCTCCCGCACCACCTGCATGAACAGGTATAGCTCATTATAGTTTTCCCGCTTCGCCATCACGCCCCCAATTTATAACAATATGATATGAATCTTAGCAGATTCTGGCCTCTAATCAGCACTATTTATGCTCACTATAATGACCGCAACACAACAACCCAGGGTTAATTTCCATGAAAACATTCACCCAAAAACTGTCCGTTGCGATGCTGCTCTGTGCATCATTAAGTGGAGTGACAACAATGAGTTATGCCGAAACCACCAGCCCAAACGCCCCTGTTTCAATGGTGTCCGCCTGGGATAAAACCTTCCCCGAGAGTGACAACGTCGATCACCGTAAGGTGTCCTTCCAGAACCGTTACGGGATCATCCTGGTAGGCGATCTCTATCTGCCTAAAAACCGCGCTGACCGCAAGCTGGCGGCAATTGCGGTCAGCGGGCCGTTTGGCGCGGTCAAAGAGCAGTCCAGCGGTCTGTACGCGCAGACCCTGGCCGAGAAAGGGTTTGTGACCCTGGCGTTCGATCCGTCCTATACGGGTGAAAGCGGCGGCCAGCCGCGCAACGTCGCGTCTCCGGATATCAACACCGAAGACTTTAGCGCGGCGGTGGATTTCCTGGGGTTGCAGAAAGAGGTCGATCGTAACCGTATCGGTATTCTCGGCATCTGCGGCTGGGGCGGTATGGCGCTGAATGCGGCCTCCATGGACACCCGCGTGAAAGCGGTCGCCACCAGCGTGATGTACGACATGAGCCGGGCGATGGGCCACGGCGTGGGCGACGGGAAAGATCGCTATTCAACCTCAGACCGCCGCGCCGTTCTGCAGTATCTGAACGAACAGCGCTGGAAGGATGCAGAGAACGGCACCTTCGCGCACGGCGGTCATGACATTTATGTCAATGAGAACGGCAAGGTATCGGCGGCTGACCGTATTCTGCCGGAGGTATTGCCAGCAGATCCGCATCCGGTACTGAAGGAGTTTTATGACTACTATCGCATGCCGCGCGGCTTCCATGCCCGCTCCGTCAACTCCACCGGCGCGTGGACCGCGACCATGCCATTATCCTTTATGAATATGCCGCTGCTGAGCTATGCCGGGGAGATTACTATCCCGACGCTTATCGTCACCGGTGAAAAGGCGCACTCCCGCTACTTTGCAGAGGATGCGTTTAAAGCGGTCGGCAGCAAGCAGAAAGCGCTGGTGATTGTCCCTGGCGCAAACCACGTCGACCTCTACGACAATGCTGCCGGAAAGATCCCTTTCGCGCAGTTTGAGCAGTTCTTCAAAACCAGCCTGAAATAAACCTCTTCGCCGCCCGTTTTTCGCGGGCGGCTCTTCGTGAAAGATGACTATGTCCACTCTGAACCCGACTTCCTCAAAGAACGAGGAGCACGCGCACTGGGGCGGTGTTTTTGCCATGACCCTGTGCGTCTTCGTCCTGATTGCCTCGGAATTTATGCCCGTCAGCCTGCTGACCCCTCTTGCCAGAGATTTAGGCGTAACGGAGGGGCTTGCGGGCCAGGGGATCGCCATTTCCGGCGCGCTGGCGGTGCTGACCAGCCTCTCCCTTTCCCGGCTTGCCGGGAATATGGACCGCAAACACCTCCTGCTGGGCATGACGATCCTGATGGCGCTCTCGGGGATGATTATCGCTTTCGCCCCAAACTACCTGGTTTACATGACAGGCCGTGCGCTGATCGGGATCGCGATAGGCGGATTCTGGTCCATGTCTGCCGCAACGGCCATTCGCCTCGTTCCGCAGCATCAGGTCTCGCGCGCGCTGGCGATATTCAACGGGGGGAACGCGCTGGCGACGGTGGTCGCCGCCCCGCTCGGGAGTTATCTCGGCGCCACCATTGGCTGGCGCGGCGCCTTCCTGTGCCTGGTGCCCGTGGCGACGCTGGCGTTTCTCTGGCAACGTTTTAGCCTGCCCAACATGCCCGGCAATACAAAGACGACGTCACGGTCAACCGTCTTTCGGCTATTCCGCCAGCGGGTGGTTTCCCTTGGTTTGCTGGCCTGCGGCCTGTTCTTTATGGGACAGTTTGCGCTGTTTACCTATGTGCGCCCGTTTCTCGAAACCGTCACGCGGGTCTCCCCCTCCGGCTTATCGCTTATTTTACTGACCATCGGCGTCGCGGGTTTTGTTGGCACGCTGCTCGTTGCGCTGGTTCTCAACGCCGCGTTTTACCCGACGTTAATCGCCATTCCTCTGCTGATGGCCGTCATTGCAGGCGCGTTGATACTGACCGGCCACAGCGTGTGGATCGTTGCCCTGCTCTTAGGCTTCTGGGGGATGCTGGCGACGGCGGCGCCCACGGGATGGTGGACATGGATTGCGCGAACGCTGCCGGAAGATGCTGAGGCCGGCGGCGGATTAATGGTCGCCGTGATCCAGCTCGCCATTGCGCTCGGCTCAACGGCGGGCGGTATGGTGTTCGATCGTAGCGGCTGGCAGAGCACGTTTGCCTTGAGCGGCATGTTGCTCCTCGGCGCGGTTGTGTTGACGCTTCTGCTTTCGCGTCTCCACAAATCACTCGCCGGATGAATTGTTGACGCTTTCCTTCACAGCTGGTGTAGTGTTTTTAAACGATTCATCACTCTGAAGAGAAGCGGCGACATGATTAACATCCTCGGAAAAACCACCTCCATCAACGTGCGTAAAGTGCTCTGGACCTGCGAAGAAGCGGGCATCAGCTACCGGCAGGAAGATTACGGCAGCGGTTTTGCCTCGACGGAAACCGACGCCTTCCGCGCCCTGAACCCCAACGCCATGGTGCCGGTGCTGATGGACGACGATTTCGTGCTGTGGGAGTCCAATTCCATCTGCCGGTATCTGGCGCGAAAGGCCGGGCGTCACGATCTGCTGCCCGCAGAGCCGCAGGCCTGCGCCAACGTTGAGCGCTGGATGGACTGGCAGGCAACCGAGTTTAACACCGCCTGGCGCTATGTCTTCCCGGCGCTGGGGCGTAAAAACCCCGACTTTAACGACCCCGAGCGCATTGCGGCGGGAATAAAAGAGTGGAACCACTGCATCACCATTCTGGAAACCCAGCTGCAGCGCACCGGGGCCTTTGCGGCGGGCGAGACGTTTACCCTCGCGGACGTGGTGCTTGGGCTTTCGGTGAATCGCTGGAGAATGACGCCGTTTGACAAGCCCGACGTGCCCGCGATCGAGGCCTGGTTTGAACGCCTTAATCAGCGTCCGGCATTCTTGCGTCACGGCAATAACGGCATGATTTAAAATATTTACGACCATATCTTGAGTAAGGATATTTTATTTAATTATTAAACCCTCGAGATCGTCAGAGGGAATAATAATTAAGCCATATCCTGGACAGCCCGTTGCGCCGCTTTGCTAGCCTGACTATTCAGGCAAAGCGCAACCCGGAGGTATTCTTGCTGATTAAACTCAAGAAAGAACGAACGCATAAGGAGGATCGCCGGCTTGCCCTCTGGCTGGCGACCTCGGCAGGTTTGCTGAACGCCATCGCCCTCGGGGCATTTGGTTTTTTCCCCTCACACATGACCGGCAATACCTCACAGTTATCCAGCGAAGTCTCTTCCACCGACCTGAGCGATATTATTTTCTTCGGCTCGATTATTCTTTCATTTGTCGCAGGCGCCATTGTTGCGCGCGCGATCGTGATATGGGGCATTATCCATAACGTCAGGCTGATTTTTTGCCAGATCCTGTTCGTCGAGGGGATATTGCTGACCGGCGTCTCCCTCTACGAGATGTATTTTCATGCCCTCACCAGCAACCGCGAGATTATTCTTTTTCTCTGCGGCCTGATGGGCATTCACAATTCCACCTCCACGCAGCTTTCCGGCGGACGGGTGAGATCGACGCACATTACCGGCACGCTGACGGACGCGGGAATATCCCTGGCTTCCGTCCTGGTGGCAATGCTGCGCAGGGATTACTCCAAAGATACGGCAGCACAAAAAAGCCAGCTGAAAACCCACTTAACCACCCTTTTCTCGTTTATCACGGGCGGCATCGCAGGACTGCTGCTGTTCAGATGGATCGGGTTTAACGCCATGCTGGCGCTGGGGCTAATGCTCGCCGTGGTCGCTATCGTTTCAATTATCACCGTCTCGACGCGGGTTCGACGGGTTCGGGCTACCGTCTGAGTGTTGCAGCTGCCCCAGCAGGCGCTGCATATTGTCGTCGCAGGAGATCCCATCCGGACGGTTAGTGATACTCGTGACAAGGTCCTGAAGCTCCCTTCGGTTTTCCTCGAGCTGCTTCTGCATCGCCTCTATTTCGGCAATACGCGTCCTCAGGGACTGGATCAGGCCCTCATGATCCCAGTTCCGTTGCGGCTGCGGCAGGAAGCGGCGTATTTGCTCGAGTGAGAACCCGGTACGTTGCGCGTTGTCGATGATGTTCAGCCGCGCTGCCGCCTCTTGAGAATACGACCGGTAGCCGTTCCCCTGCCTGACGGGTCGCGGCAGTAATCCTTCCGCCTCATAAAAACGAATGCGCGACGGGGAAATACCCGTCATTTTCGACAGCTCGCCAATTTTCATTTCATTTGCTCATACGCCTTGACCTTAAAGTTAACTTTAAGCTTAAACTTTTTATACGGTCAACCGGATCGTCATCTCATCAGGAAGCTCATATGCAAACTATTCTGGGGGCCAGCGGGCAAATCGCCCGTGAACTGACCCGCGAATTAAAACGCGCCTATACCGACGATATCAGGCTGGTGAGCCGCCATCCGCAGAAAGTCAACGTCAGCGATATTACGGTCGCGGCCAATCTTCTGGATGCCCAGCAGACGCAGGAGGCGGTTAACGGCAGCGATACGGTCTATTTTACCGCCGGTCTACCGCCTGATTCCGCGCTGTGGGAGCGTCAGTTCCCAACCATGCTGGGCAATGCGCTGGAGGCCACGCGAAAGGCGGGCGCAAGATTCGTCTATTTTGACAATACCTACATGTACCCCCAGAGCGACGAGCCGCAAACGGAAGAGACGCGCTTTGCGCCCCGGGGACGCAAAGGCAACGTGCGTGCGCTGATGGCCAACCGGGTGCTTAACGAAATGCAGCGGGGCGACATCCCCGTCCTCATTGGTCGGGCGCCGGAGTTTTACGGGCCTGAGAAAACGCAGAGCTTTACCAATACGCTCATTATCGACAGGCTTAAGCAGCATAAGCGTCCGCGCGTTCCGGTGCGTGACGACACGCTTCGCACCCTCATCTGGACGCCGGATGCCAGTCGCGCGCTAGCCCTGCTGGGCAATACGCCTGAGGCCTACGGGCAGACGTGGCATTTGCCCTGCTGCGATGAGAGGATGACGTATCAACAGTTTGTCACTCTCGCCTGTGAGATCTTCGGACAGCCCGCGGACTACGCCGTGCTGGGCAAGCTGGCCTTCGCCGCGACGGCGCTTTTTTCACAGGGCGCGCGCGAAATGCGGGAGCTGCTGCCCAGGTACGACGTTGATAGCCTGTTTGATTCGACAACGTTTAAGCGACATTTTCCCGACTTCGCCGTCACCTCATACCGACGGGGTCTTGAAAGCATCTGGCAGGAATGGACATCAAAAGCGCACAAAACAGCGTAAATGCGCTGCCGCAGCGTCAGAGGGGTGGCCTCCATTCGTGACAACGTCACTTTAACTCCTCATCTTTAGGACTATTCCGCCCGCACCTCAATCAGCCCTTACGCCATAAGGGCTGGCACAAGGTTTCCCCTGCATTCATAGGGTTACAGATTTTACCCCTTCGCTGGAACCCTTCCCAAACGCTTGCTATAGGTCAATGACCCCCTGCCGAAACATGGCATAACAACAGGCAACCGGCGGTTGCTATAACGCATGCGCACAGGGAGACACACCGCAATGCACCCATTACTTAAACGTTCGCTGCTGTTTGTCAGCGCCATTATCGTGGTCCTCGCCCTCCTCGTCTGGGGGATCGGGCTGGAGACGATTAAGGCGCGCCAGGTCGACCTGGTTTATCTCGGGCAACAGCACATGATTCTGGTTTTCTCATCGATGTTTTTTGCCCTGCTGGTGGGTATTCCGGCCGGTATCCTGCTGAGCCGCCCGGCCGCGCGGGGTATCGCCGAATATGTGATGCAAATCTTCAACGTCGGCAACACGCTGCCGCCGCTGGCCGTGCTGGCGCTGGCGATGGTGGTGATTGGCATTGGCGATACGCCCGCCATTATCGCCCTGTTCCTCGCCTCGCTGCTGCCTATCGTGCGTAATACCTATGCCGGGCTGTGCTCGGTTCCGCCGTCGCTGCTGGAAGCGGCAAACGGCATCGGCATGACCAAATGGCAGCGTCTGCGCCAGGTTGAGCTGCCCGCCGCCTGGCCGGTGATGCTCTCGGGGATCCGCATTGCCACCGCCATTAACGTCGGTACCGCGCCGCTGGCGTTCCTGATTGGCGCCAGCAGCTACGGCGAGCTGATTTTTCCCGGTATTTATCTGAACGATTTCCCGACCCTGATCCTCGGCGCGGCGGCCACCGCCCTGTTCGCCCTGATCCTCGATACCCTGCTGGCGGCGCTGGGTCGCGTGATGAGTCCCCATCTTGCTCGATAACAATAACAAGGAGCTTCTATGAGACTGTTTTCCGGCCTGACGGCGCTGTGTGCCGCGGCGCTGTTCACCAGCCAGGCGATGGCGGCCCCGCTGATTCTGGCGACCAAAAGCTTTACCGAGCAGCACATTCTTTCGGCGATGACCGTGCAGTACCTGCAAAAGAAAGGTTTCCAGGTTCAGCCGCAAACCAATATCGCCACGGTGATCTCCCGCAACGCGATGATCAACAGGCAAATTGACATGACCTGGGAGTACACCGGCACGTCCCTGATCATCTTTAACCACATCAACAAGCACATGTCGCCAGAAGAATCCTACGAGACGGTAAAACGCCTCGACGCGAAGCACGGCCTGGTCTGGCTCAAGCCCGCCGACATGAACAACACCTATGCCTTCGCCATGCAGCGCAAGCGCGCCGAGGCGGAACATATCAACACCATGTCGGAGATGGTGGCGAAGATTGAGCAGATCCGAAAAACCAACCCGGACAAAAACTGGCTGCTGGGCTTAGACCTTGAGTTTGCCGGGCGCAGCGACGGCATGAAGCCGCTTCAGGCCGCCTATAAGATGGAGCTGGACCGCCCGCAGATCCGCCAGATGGACCCAGGTCTGGTCTATAACGCGGTGCGCGACGGCTTCGTCGACGCCGGTCTGATTTACACCACCGACGGACGCGTAAAAGGCTTCGACCTGAAGGTGCTTGAGGATGATAAAGGCTTCTTCCCGAGCTATGCGGTGACGCCGGTGGTGCGTAAGGACACGCTGGAGGCCCATCCCGGTCTGGAAGAGGCGCTCAACACCCTCTCCGCCCAGCTCAACAACGACGTTATCACCGAACTGAACAAGAAGGTGGATATCGACCATCAGTCACCGCAGCAGGTCGCCCGTGATTTCCTGCGTAGCAAGCAGCTGCTGTAGGAGGCGCTATGGATACCGTTCACTATATTCTGGACAACTGGGATTACCTCTTAACCCTTACGCTGCAGCACCTGTGGCTGGTGGCGCTGGCCGTGGGCTTAGCCATTATCATCGGCGTACCGCTGGGCATTTTGATCGTCCGTCATAAATGGCTGGCAACGCCGGTGCTGGGCATCGCCACCATCGTGCTGACCATTCCGTCCATCGCCCTGTTTGGCCTGATGATCCCGCTATTTTCGCTGATCGGTCAGGGCATTGGCGCCCTGCCCGCGATCACGGCGGTGTTTCTCTACTCGCTTCTGCCGATTGTGCGTAACACCCACACGGCGCTCGACAGCCTGCCGCCGGGGCTGCGTGAAGCCGGGCGCGGCATCGGCATGACCTTCTGGCAGCGCCTGCGCTGGGTTGAAATCCCGATGGCGCTGCCGGTGATATTCGGCGGCATCCGCACCGCCGTGGTGATGAACATCGGCGTGATGGCGATTGCGGCGGTGATCGGCGCGGGCGGTCTGGGCCTGCTGCTGCTCAACGGCATCGGCGGAAGCGACATCCGCATGTTAATTGCTGGCGCATTGATGATTTGTCTTTTAGCGATTGTGCTCGACTGGCTGCTGCACCGTCTGCAGGTAGTTCTGACTCCGAAGGGGATTCGATAATGATAAAACTGGAAAACCTCACCAAACAATTTTCACAGAAGCACGGCCAGACCTTTAAGGCCGTCGACAACGTCAACCTGAACGTGCCCGAAGGGGAAATGTGCGTCCTGCTCGGCCCTTCCGGCTGCGGGAAGACCACCACCCTGAAGATGATTAACCGCCTCATTACCCCCAGCAGCGGGACGATCCTGATCAACGGTGAAGACACCAGCGGCATGGATACCGTCACCCTACGCCGCAACATTGGCTACGTGATCCAGCAGATTGGCCTGTTCCCGAACATGACCATTGAAGAGAACATCACCGTTGTGCCGCGCATGCTGGGCTGGGATAAAGCGCGCTGCAAAACACGCGCCGAAGAGCTGATGGATATGGTGGCGATGGACCCGCACAAGTTCCTGAATCGCTATCCGCGCGAGATGTCCGGCGGCCAGCAGCAGCGTATCGGCGTCATCCGCGCCCTGGCGGCGGATCCGCCGGTACTGCTGATGGATGAACCCTTCGGCGCGGTAGACCCGATCAACCGCGAGGTGATCCAGAACCAGTTCCTGGAGATGCAGCGCAAGTTGAAAAAAACCGTCATGCTGGTCAGCCACGACATCGACGAGGCCCTGAAGCTCGGCGACCGTATCGCCGTGTTTCGTCAGGGGAAAATCGTGCAGTGCGCCAGCCCGGATGAGCTGCTGGCGAAACCGGCGAATGAGTTTGTCGGCTCCTTTGTCGGCCAGGACCGCACGCTGAAGCGACTGCTGCTGGTCTCGGCGGGCGACGTCACCGATCAGCAGCCGACCATTACGGTGCGGGGATCGACGCCGCTTCCCGAAGCCTTTGCAACGATGGATGATAACGATATTCGCGCGATTACCGTGGTCGACGAGCACGGCAAGCCGCTGGGCTTTGTGAAGCGTCGCGAAGCGCGAAACGCCAGCGGGACCTGCGCCGACATCCTGCATCCGTTCCGCATGACCGGCAAAGCGGAAGACAACCTGCGCGTGGTGCTGTCGCGCCTTTACGAGAGCAACACCAGCTGGATGCCGATCGTGGATGAGGACGGTCGCTACAACGGCGAGATTTCGCAGGACTATATTGCCGAGTACCTAAGCTCCGGGCGCACGCGTCGGGCGCTGAATATTCATAGCGATTAAACGAGTATTTTAATGGATTAAATGTAACGGTGAGGATGCATGATGCACCTCACCTTAGCTGCGCAGCATGGCTGACCACACGACGCGTCCCCGGACGTCGCGCAGCTCAAGCGGCGTGCCGAGGTGGTCGCAGACGTAATGGTACACCCCGGGGGCCGTCTCCCGCCCGCAGAGCATGAGCAGCGGGCGGAAGCCATCTTCATCCTCATACAGCCACACGCGATGTGTCGTATCGCTGAGCGCCTCCTGCAACTGCGGGTTATCCGACAGCCTGCCGGGCCAGAAGCGTCCGGCATCACACTCGCAGAGCAGGCGCTCACCCTGCCAGAAAAAGCGGCGGGCGGTGCGTTTAAGTACATCCTCCTTCAGAATACGGCGCCCCAGGGCATCGTACTGATAGCGGTGATGCACGGTCTCCTGACCCCGTACCCGGCAGCGGTAGCCGGTCAGGCGGTGCTCCGTGTCCCATTCGTAGTGCTGCTCCTCATCACCGGTCACCTCAAGAATGCGGTTGCCGTAGCCGTCGTATTCATAGCGGGTGGCTCCGGCGCGCGTCAGGCGGTTGCCGGAGGCGACCGTCAGGGGACCGGTCAGATTGCCGGCGGCATCGTGCGTGAACGACTCCTGCCATGACAGGAATCCGTCCACCCGGTGCGGTGTGAATGCGGTGGCGGTCAGGCGCCCCCGCTCATCGTGGCTGAAACGCCACTCCCCAGTGGCGGTATCGGTGATGCGCGACAGCAGGCTCCGGGCCCTGTCGGTGCGGTTGTCCATTCAGTGAGGGACAGGGCAATGAAGTGGATGCTAAATCTGGCTGAAATTGACAGCTACCGCAGGCTCTGGATAAAAACCCTGCATATTTTTATATTATTTTATAAAACCGAACTATGAGAGTTCTTCATGAAAATTCAGAATTGTGCCTGATATATATCTCACATGTTACAGATGAGTGTAAGTCGAGGGTAATGTTAGCTTTCAGGATTTAATGTTAGGGAGGTGTTAATTCTAACTCCCATTCATCTTTCCCTTATTAAGCACAATCCCGCCGTTTGTTATTCTATTATTCCACATGTATGGGAGGTGCACTGATGGCGGACGGTGACGAGGTGCAGGAGTTGTGCGAGCAGTTTTATCAGGTACGATTGGGGGTAAATGGGATTAAAGATGCGGTTGTTTAGTGGAGTAAATGCCGTCGGCTAAAGAAAAAACAGGGAAGAGTTAACTGGCTTCCCTGTTTAGGAAAAATTTATGATGGGCTATAATTTATTTATCCATGCTCTCATATAATCAAGATTACCATCAAAAACAAATCCCTCTCCGTTATCCGGCAATAATAACCCCCCATTATCAAACCTTAAAAATAGTTCTTTTTTTGCTTTTTTTTGCTTAATAGGAAATTCATCCTCCCAAATTAATACTTCATCTTTGTGATTTTTTTCATTAGATAAAAAAAGATCAACTGAATGCTTCAATTTATCACACGAATAATATTTTTTCTTGAGTGTAATATCGAAGTCCAAATCACCAACGACAGTATATACGATAAATAGCTCATTGTCAGACACTTCCATAGTTCTCTCTATCAATGGAATGATGCCTAACATTCTATTATCTATAATATTTCGCATATAATCCTCACTAAGGAACGATAATTACCCCAGATTTAGTACCATCACCAAATATAATATTATAGTGAGGGTTGTTATCATGTAATGGGTTTTTAGAACTATGGACTACATCAGCTAATGGGTTTTTCACATTATATAAATCACCACGATATGTTCCGGCAGGTTGTTTCCATACATCGCTAAATTTAGTTCCACTATAAAGCTCTCCTGATCTTGCAGGGAAATGATCTACATGAGGACGAAGATCTGGCATGTTATCTAATAACGTTCTTGCCTCTTCAACACTCCTAACTGTAACATCCTTGCCATTGCGTAAATCAGATATATTGCAACGTTGTTGGGCATTACATCCAGCAAGACCTAACGGATCGATCCATCCCAGCGGATTAGGAACGTAACTATAGAGATTTATTCCCCCCGCCAGCCCCACCGGGTCCGGACTCAGATACCGCCCCACCCCCGGGTCGTAATACCGGTGCCTGCTGTAGTATAACCCGCTTTCCGCGTCATGATACTGCCCCTGAAAGCGCAGCGGCTGATTTATCCCTGCCGTATCAGCATGAAGCACCTGACCATAGCTGCGCAGCATGGCTGACCACACGACGCGTCCCCGGACGTCGCGCAGCT
>NZ_JBLKDA010000051.1:0-16695 GCF_047530215.1 Enterobacter sp. 01-M-03-SI-ECC | reverse complement strand
GCGCGGAACTCATCGAGGCGCGGGAATAAAATCCCATTCAGACGCCGGATAGATTCAAGCAAGCCAACTTATCGTCAAAATCGGTGTTGCAAAAACGGGAGTGACCATAGATTCCGTTTTCCGCTATACGCGGAAAAGCGATTTTGCTTCGGCGCAAGCGTACCCAGCAGACACATTTTGCTGTTTAATGATGAGCAGAACTGACAGATAACTCAGGATTGAATGATGAATAAGCTACAAAAAATTTCAGACCATGAAAAAAAACTGCTTACCGGAGAAGCTGTAGCAGAATCTCCACGCCAGATAATCAGGGATGTCTCATCAGGAAAAATCCTGTCTAATGGCAAAGTCGAGCCCGTCAATCTGCCTGTTTTTCTGATCCAGAGGACAGAAACCAACATCTGGTATAACGACATTGATGTCCAGTCGCTTATCAAAGAGGTCCGCACCCAGGCCAGCTTTGTGACCGAGGTAATTAAAGATTCTGAGTTCGAGGGCGCCGGTGAAAAGTATCAACAGTTTCTGGATAATTTTGCGGTATGTATGGAGACGCCTACCGAAAGATATCTTCATGACGTCAGAGTCATGGGGGTACATCTTTATACAACCCTTCAGACCCAGGTAAGAAGGCTTTCTGATGCGATACAACCCATAAAAAATCCCGGTGAAGAGACAGAAAAGCGGTTCTGCGCAGTAATAGAAGCGAACCTGAATCTATTTTTTCACATGTTGATTATCAATCTGGCAATGTCTAACCGCATCGATGATTCCACCGGGGTTTTACGTGAAAAGCTAACCTCGCTGGAAGCGACCCTGCGTCAATTACTGAGTAAGCATGTGTTTGCTAAAGGTGATGGAACACCTCATCCATCTGGAGTGGATATTCATGACGGTAAACTTCTTTACGGGTGGATTTTGCTGAAGAATGGCGATATTGACTCGGCAGAATCGATTTACCGATATGACTATAATATGAGAGAGCAGGTTACGTTTTCTGATTTGTTCAAAAAAGTTATGAGCCTTATTAACGAACGTCCGAAAAAATTTCACCAGGAATTAACTTTCCGGGAAATAATGAATGATACATTCGGAATGGGGGGTGTCCCAGAATCCCGGGTACGTATAGCATTGCAGATCGCCTATTACCTCCAGCAGTGTGAAACAATCCGGAGGTACATTGAGGAACTGACTAACGGCAGCGATGATGATATCTCCTGTGCGCCGGATCTCGATATGCAATCCCTGCTTACGTCCCCTACTGACTAAACCTCATCCCTCCTCATCCGGGCACATCAGTGCCCGGATACATCCTTTCCGTTTTATGTAATTTGAGGAAAGGTCACCCGACTGAGGGCAGTTTGTCACAGAACACAACATACGGTCCTTCCCTCCCCTTCTGACCCCATCATCCAGGCAAAAAAGATCCTTTTTCGATCCTTTTCCGATCCCGATCTCTGCTCACGCTAAAATAATTGTTTCTGATTTATGGTATATATCCAGAAAGCGGAAATTCAGCGCGCAGCGCTCTGCGGGTTTTTTCCGTGGCAGGCGCGGTCGCGAGCGACGAAAATGACAGCAGAACTTCATCAGATTGCGCTGCGTGAAAAATGGCCGGGTTGCAAGGGTGTGACCCGCCAGAATTTACACAGCGTGACCAGAACGACGGGGACACCATGACTCTGCCCTCTTTTATTAATGCCTCCCCTGCCCTGCCGGCAACGGGACAGCCGGCGGGCCTGGACTACGGCCGCGCACTTTCCCTGCGCGAGATGGCCCGGCACTACACCGAGCTGCCAAAATATCTGCTGGCCCCGGAAGTGGCCGGACTTCTGCACTTTGTTCAGGACTGGAGCCAGCACGCTTTTTTCAATACCTTATGGAATACCGGGGCGCGCCTGAACGAATGCCTTGCCCTGAGGCGACGCGACTTTCACCTCAATGAAAGCATTCCGCATGTCGTTCTGCGCACGGCCAAGCAGCGGCGTGCCGGCGGTGGCCGTCCGCGCAAGGGGAAAAGTGCCAACCGCGTTGTCCCGCTCTCCGATCCGGCCTACGTCGATGAGATGCGCCGGCTGTTCGCCAGCACGAAGGAGCAGTTTGAGGATGACCCCATCACCGGCGAACGCCGCGCGCAGCCGGTGTGGAATGTGTCCGACCGGACGGTGCGTAACTGGCTGGTGCGGGCTACGGATGCTGCAAATCGTGACGGTGTCAGACTGAGTATCGACGTCAGCCCCCACACGTTCAGGCACAGTTTTGCGATGCACCTTTTATATGGCCACGTTCACCCGAAGGTGCTTCAGGGTCTGCTGGGGCACGAGAAGTTTGAGAGTACCGAGGTGTACACGAAGATATTCGCGCTCGATATCGCCGCCAGTCAGCAGCTGCGGTTCACCCTCGATACACGTGACGCGCTGCAGCTGCTGCGCGGTAATAACTGAAGCAAGGAAAGGCACATGTTTGATGATGATGATGATGCAGACCAGGAACCCCGGGCCCCTGAACTCAGCCAGGATGTTCAGGCCCTGATCGACAACGGGCTGGCGTTTCTGGATAAGGCGCGTGAAGAGCTGGAAGCATCTAAAGCGAAGTTCTCGGTCGTCAGCTTCTGGACCGCGGTTGAGATCCTGCTGAAAGTCCCCCTCGTACACGAACACTGGACACTGGTCTGTTCAGGTAAAAAAGTTGTCCGGAGTAAGTATGTTGCAGGCGATTTTCAGTCCGTGACTTACGATGAAACCTGTACCCGCCTCGGGGACATCCTCGAGAAACCCTTGCCTAAAGAAACAATGACCGTTTTCGATAAAGTCAGGCAGCACCGCAACCGGGTGGTTCACTTCTATCATCCATCATTCACTGACGCTGAACAGAATCAGATCCAAAGAGAACAGGCAGATGCCTGGTTTGCCCTCAACCGTCTCATGCGGGATGAATGGAAGTCCATCTTCGGCGCTAAAGACAGCTACAGCTGGAAGCTGGCGCACGGTG
This sequence comes from Enterobacter sp. 01-M-03-SI-ECC, assembly GCF_047530215.1. Taxonomy (NCBI): domain Bacteria; kingdom Pseudomonadati; phylum Pseudomonadota; class Gammaproteobacteria; order Enterobacterales; family Enterobacteriaceae; genus Enterobacter; species Enterobacter sp. 01-M-03-SI-ECC. The sequence goes on along the minus strand of NZ_JBLKDA010000051.1, from coordinate 13,707 downwards.
AAACCCGACTGCTCAGGGGAAGTGAGTTCTATGCTGCCGTTCGGCTGCGGCAAGTTAAAGAAGAACTGGATGCGCTGGCCAAATCCGGTAAGCAGATAGCCGTCTGTGATATCTGCAAACAAGAAGCACAGGTTACCCAATCTCATTCCACCGGGAGTGAGGAACGAACGCTGTTCATTACCCGATGCCATGTCTGTACCAGTCAGTCCCGTCATATTTTATTCAGTTGTCCAAACTGTGACGAGCGACAGTCCTTACCTGAAGGTGATGAACCTTTTACCTGTGACAACTGCAACGAGGTCGTCGATCGAATGACGCTTCTCGATGAGGAAACATTCCGGAGCGTCGATGAACAGGATTACTCCGTACTGCCTGCCGGTTGCACAAACTGCATGACACCTGACAGTGTCTGTAAACTCGGTGATGGTTATCTCTGTACTCACTGTCTTTCTTACTATGAAGAACTGCACGCGTGCGGGTTCTGCAACCACTTCAGCGATAGCGTGCCTGAACTGAGGCATTTTAGAGGATGTGAATTTTGCGATGGTGACAGCCGTTATCATGATGATTAAACAATACAAAAGGAATACATTTGAAATTCATTTGAATTACAAAAGAAATCCTTTTGTAATCGTTTCGTGGTCACAATGAGAAATAATAAAATACATATGTATTTCAATTGTATTACGTTAAGGGCTTTCTATGTCAACGTGGACCAGTATCTCTATCGGTAACTTCACTCTTTACGATACGCAGAATGACTATTATCAGTGGTATTTTCAGCAGGGCGACCGTGTCAGGGAGATTGTCAAAGAGGAGGACGGAAGCTGGTCAGAAGAGACGTTTATCGGCTATCGGACGACCGTAGCGCAGATGCGCCGGCGGTTACAGCTGAACGGATATGACCGGACGGCTCTCGAAAGGGATTTTTCTACTGCCATTGAGTCCTGGAAAGCGGATTCTATTGCGGAACTTGAAAGCGAACTCCATTCCGAAGAAGGGGGCGCTTATCGAGGTGGCAAAATTGCGTGGCTGGAGCACATCATCCCGGTTCTTGACAATGCGACGCTGGATGACTGGCTTGACCGGTTAAAAAAGGCGGCGTGTTGGCCAAGCACAGAGAGTGATGACAACCCGTATATGAGGTGGATTAAAACAGGTGATCCTGTCCTTTCCCTGATGGTCAGCTGGGTCGACGAAGATTGCTCCTGGGTTCGTGATACGAACTTTAATTTCCCGTGTACACAACAAGACTTTTACGCTTTAGCGATTCTGCTAATCACTGAGGATGACGCTGTATGCGAACTGGACCTGAAATGGCTCATTTCTGCCGGATGGACTGATGATTTTGACGATCTGGAAGAAAAACATGCAGGAGCCACTCAACCGCTTAGACATGCCAGACAGAGCCTTTCAGAGTTAAGTACACTGGTCGCCTCTGCACCCGAAAATCCTGTACTGGTGAGAATGTGTTACTCCGGCATAATTACCGTTATGGAAGCTTACCTTGCAGATATTTTCATACGGGCAGTAAAGCATCCTCCTGTTAAGCGACGTTTCGTTGAGAGCTACGAGGCATTCCAGAATAGCTCCAAAAAGCCACTTTCAGAGGTCTTCAATCTGCTCGATTCGCTGGACAAGACTATCGAGACGGCATTGCTCAGCCTGTCGTTTCACCATATTGCGACAGTGAAAAAACTCTATCAGGAATGTCTCCTTGTCAGTTTCCCGCCCGATATATTGAATGATATAGCGCGTTCAGTGATCGTTCGACACGACATTGTTCACCGAAATGGCCGTGATAAGAATGGGAAGCACCACTTAATTGAGGGCTATCATGTAAATGAGCTCGAGGAGCTCATGCACGTGTTTCTGGCTGGTATAGACAAACAGATTCTGGATGGGCTTCAGCTGCAATTCGAGAATAAAAATGACGTACAAATGTAATTCTTTTGTGTTTTATTTGTATTTCATTTATGAAGAGCGTCGTCGAAAAATGAAGTACGAGAGATAAGTTGAATCTCAGTACCTGTACTTCATTTTCATTCCAGAAGTATGGTTTATTGTGTTTCATTTGTATTTCGTTTGTAATACTTTTGAAATTCATTTCAATATCATTATTTGAAGCGTTTCGCTGTCAGGAGAAAGGAATGGAACTGGTCTGGAAAAAAAATCCCAGAGGGCGGTTTGAGAGGAAACTGACTCTGGCTGAAAAGGAAGCCCTGCTTCACGTCTTCAGTAATGGGCGAAAACCAGGCCAGGCAGATTTGCGCATTGTGAATATGGTTCTCAACGAGATGGACAGACAGGAACTGTGGATCAAGTGCGACTGTGTTAACCCTGACCCTGAAGCTGAAGGCCCATTTAATTGTGAAGTGAACGTAGCCAAATTACGTCATGTAAAGACCACAAGGCCGCATGACGAACAGTGTCCGCTGTTTCGTCTGAAAAAAGAGAAAGACGCTGACAACACGGTTGTTGAAGGTAAAACAAGCCCACTGAATCCTGTTGGCGGGGATGACTGGCTACCGGACAAGAAGAAGGATGTCAGAGCTGCCAACGTGGAAGAACCGGTAGAACCACGTAAGCGCAAGCGAAAAATGCTGAAACCCGTTCCGGCTCTGGGGCGTAAATTACTGACGCTTATCCAGGCTGCGGGCCTGAACCAGCTTGAACTGATTCCTGAGTACCAGAGTCCTGGGCTTACGGGGGCGATCAGCAGGCTCAAAGACGTGCTGGAAGACCACTCAATGAGCAACGGCACACCTCTGAGCAAGTTATTCAGCTGTGTACCCTGGTTAAGCATCGAGCGTATTGGTTGCATGCTTTCAGAGCTGGAAACGATGCTGGGTATCAACAGCCAGAAAAAAGAACCGTGCGTGTATGTCATCGGGATAGCGACAGACGTCAGCCGGGAAGAGGTAGTCTTCAGCGTTCGTGGGAAAAACTTCGTGCACCGACCGGAGGCTAGGGTCAGTATCAATGGTGAAAACACATACAATGTCGGCAGCCGCGCCCCTTACTGGACAATTCTGGAATACCGGAGGGGAGGAGATGGTAATGTTTATTGCCATGAAGGCTACGCTCATGCCGCCTACACGCTTGATAATCCAGTTCCCGTCGACAGTAACAGGGAGCGTGAAACCCTGAAGGTGATCATCAACGCCAGCAGTTATGCCGGCCGTCAACCAAATCATCCGAATGCGATCAGTCTCAGCAAACCCTTGTTCACGACAAAAAGCATCAAGGACGGTGAGGAGGAAGACATTCACCCCGATTTTATCCTGAACGTAGCTCCGGCCAAAGAAAGTTCAGTGACGACCTTCATCATTGAAACGATGGGGTATGAGTCCAGGGAGTACATCGAGCGCAAACACAAAACTCACAGCTGGATGGCGCAAGAAGGGGTGTTGTTAACAGATCCTCCGGGCTGGCCAGCGGCTTCAGATAAAACGTTTAATATCGTTCTGCTCAGACACATTTTCACCGCTGGAAAAATGCGGAGATAGCGCTGAAGCCGAATTGTTTCAGGCAAAGTGTGACAATTAGCCCTGAAGCAGAATTTCAGGATAGAGGATGCTGTTATGCTATCTGTGACAAATGACACTCAGTGCTCAAACTAATGAGTGATAAGTTGCCCTTAGCTAACTGTGACAAACTGCCCTCAATCAGCGGTAAAAAGCTAAGATTCTGAGCTGGTGCGAACCATAATTCCAGTACGGTTCGGGTGTGAAGGTAGCATCTGTGACAAATTACCCTTAACTTTAGAATCAAAGTGTGACGAACCACCCTCATGTTTGTGACATCGAACCCTCAGATTCATCCAGGGGTGATGGATGTTATGTCACTGAAGGAAAAGACTATATGAGTAGTCTGGCGGCCTTTCTTTTTCTCGATATACGATAACCGCATCGGCGTTCTGCTGTTGATTTCATCGACACTCGCCTGCAGGAAACGACGGCGGAAGTCTGGCATACGCTGATAGCTTTGCGGAAGCTGGTAACGCTCCATGATCCAGTCAATTTTCAGGGATACCACGCCAGAGCCATCCGGCTTACGGTACTGGCATAACGACTCGTAGAGACGCATGGCATAAGGATTCGTGATCTCTTTCGTTTCACTGAGTCGGAACTGTGTAAAACGGTTCTGAAGACCAATGAAGAAAGGGATGAGGTAAGGGTTGATATGTACGCTGTACAGTCCTCTGGATGGACTGTGGGCACGTTTGATGAACCAGGGGAAGGATTCATATCCCTTTTCTTCACCTGCATCTTCTTCAGGGCGATAAAAGACCACTTCCTTACCCGCGAAACCCTTGAGCGCCTGACGGATATCTTTACTGGCCTCGGCGGAGGTCAGGCCGAAGGTTTCCGCATATTTGGCGACCTGAATTTCACAGATCCCATCATGCTCCTGCAGCGTACCGTCAGATTTTCTGATCTGGTCCACAAAGAGATAAAGCATACGCTTTTGATCGCGGGACAGACTGTATGCCGCCTCAGTCAGTTCGTTTGACTGAACAATACGCGGGCTATTCTTACGTTTTTTATGGTTGATAACCGCAACTTCCGTCATGACAGATCCGTGTAAAGTGTGACAGATTTTAAGATTGTCACACTAAATGAAAAAGAGTCAACAGGTAGGGATAACTTTGTGAAATACTGCAGCTTTTGAGGGCAATTTGTCACAGGGTTAAGGGCAATCTGTCACAGATAAACCGGGGTTTTGAGGGTGATTTGTCACACTGAAAGGGCAAATTGTCACAAAGACCCTTCTCAAACCCGCATGAATAAAGGGCTGAGAGACGTTCTAAAAAGGTAAACCTAACAACCTATTAAAAAGATCTTATAAAAATATGTCCGTGGATAAGTGGATAAACCTGAAGGAGCTAACCATTAGACTCCGAGCGTAAGCAGAATTTGTCCGTGCAGTTCCCTGGTGCTTCCTCGCTCACTCGCGGGCTTCGCCCTGCCGTTCGGCTGCGGCGAGCACTACTGGCTCTCTCTGAAAGGCGAAATTTAACCGATCCTCGCTATGGGGATATCTTTCCAGCGAGTGGTGTACGCAGGGGAGAGCATATCGCGTTTCATTTGCCATGTAGGCGCAATCCCTCGTCCTGCAAACCAGACCTGTCCCAGCCCGGAATGATTAATGCCATCGAGAACCTTCATCAGCTCAGCGCTGTGAGGACGTGGAGGACGTTCGTCGAACAGCTGCAGCTGCGAAACGCCGGAGCTGGTGAAGTCATTCAGCATCACACCGGCTTTGGCATACCGGTGCCCATCCTTCCAGATACGCTCCAGAGCCGCTGTGGCGGCCGCAATGATGTCCCGGGTGTCCTGAGTGGGGGTAAGCAGTTTCTCCGTGGCCACGTTGCCGTAGTAAGGCTCTTTAACAGCGAACGGAGACGTTTTGATGAATACGGAAATATGCCGGCAATACTGGCGCTCTTTACGCAGCTTTTCTGAGGCCCGCTCTGCGTACTGACAGACAGCCTGGCGGAGCGAATCGTATTCAGTGATCTTCTCGCCAAAACTGCGGCTGCAGACAATCTGTTGTTTAGTAGGCGGTGCTTCCTCAAGCGACATGCAGCTTTCCCCGTTCAGTTCGCGCACTGTTCGCTCGAGAACGACGGAGAAATTTTTCCGGATAAAGGCCGGGTTCGTCAGTGCCAGATCGAGCGCGGTCCTGATGCCAAGAACATTGAGCTTGCGTGCAATACGGTTTCCCACGCCCCAGATCTCTTCGACCGGCTGCAGTGAAAGCAGTTTCCGCGTTCGCTGAGGATTCCCCCGGGTCAGGGCGAGCACACCACGAAATTGTTTCCACTCCTTTGAGGCCCACTGGGCTGATTTTGCCAGGGTTTTCGTCGGCCCGGCACCCACGCCGATGGTCAGACGGGTACAGTCATACACGTGCTGGCGCAGCTGCCGGCCGAAGTCCTCCAGGTCCATGCAGCGCTCAACGCCGGTCAGGTCGAGGAACATCTCGTCAATCGAATACTGTTCCACCCTGGGGGCCAGCTCCTCCAGGCAGCTCATCACGCGCGCTGACATCGAGGCATAAAGTTCATAGTTGCTTGAGAACGCGTATATTTTTTCCGGGTACTTTTCGTTTTTCATCTGAAACCACGGCGTGCCCATTTTGATCCAGGGCTTTGCCTCGGCACTTCTTGCGATGACGCAGCCATCGTTATTACTGAGCACCACAACCGGCTTTCCTTTCAAATCAGGGCGGAAAACACGTTCGCAGCTGGCATAAAAGCTGTTCACATCGGCCAGGGCAAACATCAGTACATCTCCCTCGGGCGATGGATGATGTGCGTGACGACGCCAAAGATATCCAGATCGTCCGGGTCGGGATAAATCGGCGACCAGGCGGCGTTCATTGGCTGCAGCGTCAGTCGTGGCGTCAGCAGAAGCCGTTTAACCGTAAACTCCCCCTGCACACTGGCCACAACAATATCGCCGTGCCGGGGCTTCTCTGCACTGTCCACAACCAGCAGATCGCCATTGTAAAGGCTGCCGTCGGACATGCTGTCACCGCTGGCACGGAGATAGTAAGTCGCGCTCGGGTGCCGTATGCAGTAATCATGGAGATCCAGGTCGGACTCGACATAGTCAGCGGCAGGGCTGGGAAAACCGCAGCTGGCCAGGTCTGCAAACAACGGATGGGCCTTTGGCGGGAGTGCTTTCCCGGTGCTGAAAAGCTGCAGTTTCATCTTTCCTCCTGATGTCTAAATATACTGGTTATGCATACAGTATATTTAACAGCGTGAGGATAATCCAGATCGCCTGCGCCATGAACAGGGTGAGTAACCTAAGTTACTCAAAATGCTAGTTAATATCATTTTGAGTGCTTTATACTACTCATAATGAGAAATAATGCTTTTGTTTTTCCATTTTGCTCTTATAATGTGTATCAAATTGAGTTTAATTGATGGAGCATAATGATGAATATTTACTGCGATGATGGTTCAACTAATGTTAAGCTGGCATGGTTTGAAGGAAACGAGCTGCAGACCCGGGTTTCTGCTAACTCCTTCCGGCATGGCTGGAAAGTGGCGGAATTCAGTGCTGCAACGTTCAACTATCAGGTGGGCACGCTGAAATATACCTGGGACAGCGTCAGCCGGGATGCCATCCCGACAACAAACGTGGAATATCAGTACGGTGATCTCAACCTGCTGGCCGTGCATCATGCGCTGCTGAACAGCGGACTTGAGCCGCAGCCGGTGAGCCTGACCGTGACGCTGCCCCTGAGCGAGTATTATGACGGGGACTGCCAGCGGAACGAGGAGAACATCCGACGCAAACGGGAAAACCTGATGCGTGAGCTGGTTCTGAATAAGGGCAGGGCATTTACCGTAACGGACGTGAAGGTGATGCCGGAATCACTGCCGGCGGCGTTCTCCCGTCTCGCGGAGCTAAAGCCCGGACCCGCTGAGACCACCCTGATTATCGATCTCGGCGGAACCACGCTCGATGCCGGCGTGATTGTCGGACAGTTTGATGATATCAGTGCGGTACACGGCAATCCGTCTGTCGGCGTGTCACAGGTCACCCGCGCAGCTGCAGGCGCGCTGCGGGCTGCAGACAGCGAAACCAGCGCGCTTATTGCTGACACGGTCATCCGCAACCGCAATGATCGTCAGTATCTGCAGCGAGTGATCAACGATGCCGGAAAAATTGACGATGTTCTGAACAAAATTACAGAGGCAATCACTTCCCTGGGGGCGCGTGTCACCAGTGAGCTGACGGCCTTCAGAAACGTTAACCGGGTATTCCTGGTCGGGGGAGGGGCATCCCTCATTGAAGAGGCTATCCGTCAGGCCTGGCCTCTGGCTCCTGACCGTATCGAGGTTATCGGCGATCCGCAGCTGGCGCTGGCCAGAGAGATTGCCCTTTACAATAAAGAGGACTAAACGTGCCGGACGGCCAGTATTCTTTCTATCTGCACAGCGACGATCGCACCGACATCGCGGCGATGGCGACCATCAGCACCATCTCACAGCCCCTGCGCGGTGACTTCATCCGGACCGCCGCCACCGCCGGGGCGGTGATGTACCAGACGGATGCCCGTTTACCGGCGCTGATCCCGGTGTTCTTTGACGGGCAGCTGAGCGCCATCCGGCTTTGCGCCGTGATGGCCCTGGTCTCCGGTACCTGGTCTTCACTCTCAGGACTTCCAGATGAGCCTGATGGTGGCGTGGCGGCTCTGGCCATGTCACCGGAGACGGAATACCAGCGCCGGCGTTACACCCTGACGCTTCAGGATGACCGGAGCAGTGAACGGGTTGAGCGTGTGCTGACGGGCGTGTCATCCCGCCTGCGTGGAGAGCTGCTGAGAAACCTGATTATCACCGGTCTGGCCCTGCATACGACCGCGCCGGAGCTGCCGCGTCTGCTGGCCAGCATGCCGGTACCGCCCGGCACGGTCAGCGAGCTGCAGGTTCTGGTTCAGCAGATGGCTGGTACGGCTGGCGTGAGTAAGGCTGCAGTACCGGAGAAACCAGCACAGCCTGCCGCACCGGTAACCGGTGAAGCGACCAGGATAAAGAAAAATATGCAACGGGCATTCGGAGACTAGAACATGTCAGTGATTAAACAGAAGGCAGAGCAGTGCATTCATAACTTTCTGCGTGCCCGGAACGTGCCTGAATCTCAGTGGCCGGATCTGGTCAAAAAGACCGGCAGGGGAATGATACTGGCAGGCGTGGCCGTTGTGGTTCCCGGCGTTCTGGCTGATAACATATCCCTGCCGGTGACAATCGCGATGCAGGTCTGCTATGCCTCACTGATCGGCCTCGGGGTTCTCCTGGCGTTTGACGAGAAAAAACCAAAGGGACGGGGATGAATATGAACATTAACCTGAAGGAAACGGTATGAAGCTTGAAGACCTGACAGGAGACGAACGTACGCTCGTAATTGTGGCCCTGCAGGCGCTGCATCGCCAGCGGGTTTCAGCATACAACTCGACCCTGACGGCATGCAGCTTGTCGGGAAAGAATCCGCCTGCAGATGATGTTTTTGGGCTGCATGAAGTGCAGGAGGCACTGCGCAGAATTGGTGCGGCACCGGAGAGCCGTTAAATCCGGTACCTGCACTTCAGAAAAAAACGGCAGGGTGACATCAACCCCTGCCGTAAGCATACTTGCTGTTATTGTTCTGAAAGTTTAGAGGCAGTTTGCGTTAAGTCAAAATATATCGTCATGAATTATCAGATTTATTTCCTTTCTCCTCCAGGACAACGCCCCGCCGTGCCTTCACGCTAACCCGGCCGCTTCTGCCTCCAGGGAAGCTGTCGCCTCCGTCCTCACCCGTTCGCGCCCTGCACGGTGCATTCAGCCCGTGAAGGGCTTGCGCTGCGGCTTCGGCGTCGCCCTGGCGTCTTCCGCTTTTCGCCGGGTTTTTGTGGCGGCACGGCGCAAGAGGGTGCCGGATGCTGAGGACACAACCATGTTCAGACTGACCTGTATTGAACTGAATAACGGCGAATTTGCCGTGTATATCAACAACCACTACCTGGGGAGCGAGGATGCCAGCAGTGAACGACTGTACCTGGGTGAAATCCGGGAGCAGCTTTCCCAGCTCCCGGGCGTGGAATTACAGACCCTGCATGAAGCGGTGCCGGAGGAGGATGACTGGTGCTGGAATGACATCGCCGATCGCGTGCTGCCGCCTGTTTCAGCCTGCCGGGATGATGTGACGGTGGCAGGACTCATGGCCAGGCTGAAGCAGTACCCACCGGATGCACTGTGTCTGGGGACATTCTGGCTGGCAGATGATTTTCTTTCACTTGATGACAGTCTGTCTGAAGAGAAAATTGCAGAAGCAATGCGTATCTGCGACCGAAGCCATGATGCCGGAATCGGATTTAACTGGGACACGCTGCAGATTGCCATTGACGGAGTGAAGGGGCGCTGACGAAAAAAAAGCAGGACGCTTTCCGGGAAAAGAGCGTCCTCAAATGTGTCATATTCGTTTTAAGTGAAAACCCATCAGATGTTTTCGGCACAGATAATTGCACAATTGCTGCCTTTTTTCACCTGCCATATATCCGACTGAAAAAAAAAGGACGTCGCCGGTCGGGGACGTCCTGAAATCAAAGGCATACATGTAAGATAACGGCGCGAATCCATTATCAGTGTACATTCTGCCATACTCTGCCTGACTCATCAGCTACCAGAACCGGCACCGAAGGATGTCGGTTCCCTCCGCCTTATTGCCGCCAGCCGGCGGCGTGTTCAACGCCGTGCCTTCACGCTAACCCGGCCGCTGCGGTCGCAAGGGTTCACGTTGTCTCCGTCCTCACCCGTTCGCACCTTTCACGGCGCATTCAGCCCGTGAAAGGCTTGCGCTGCGGCTTGCGGCGTCGCCCCTGCGCCCTCCGCTCAGAGCCGGGTTTTTGTGGCGGCACGGCGCAAGAGGGTGCCGCATATCAGAGAGGAGTGTGTCTATGTCCCGTTTTATTCTGGGTGACTGCGTGCAGGTGATGTCCCGTTTCCCGGCGCGTGCCGTCGATTTTATTCTTACCGATCCGCCGTATCTGGTTGGCTATAAAGACCGTACCGGGCGCACCCTGGCCGGGGACAACTCAGCCGAATGGCTCCAGCCCGCCTGTCATGAAATGTACCGCGTGCTGAAAAACGACAGCCTTATGGTGAGCTTCTATGCCTGGAACCGCGCGGATCTGTTTCTGAATGCGTGGAAAGCGGCCGGTTTCCGGGTGGTTGGCCATATCGTCTTCGCCAAGTCCTACGCCTCAAAATCGACGTTCGTGGGTTACACCCATGAGAGCGCCTACCTGCTGGCGAAGGGGAGGCCGCAAACCCCGGACCGTCCCATTCCGGACGTGATCCCCTGGAAATACACGGGCAACCGACACCACCCGACGGAGAAGCCGGTGCAGAGCCTGCGACCGCTGATTGAATCGCTCACGCATCCGGGGGCCATTGTCCTTGACCCGTTCGCCGGCAGCGGCTCCACCTGCGTGGCCGCCGCCGAAGCCAGCCGCCGCTATATCGGGATTGAGATGCTTGAGCAGTACCACGCCGCCGGCGTTCGCCGCCTGGCGCAGGTTGAGCGGGCGAGAAGGATGCCGGCGGCCAATGACGGTGCGTTTTATCCCGACTATCCGGAGGCGGCATGAACTACCCGGGCCTTGAAACCCTGCGCGCGGACGTGGCCGCGCTCAGCAATGCCATGTGTGACGTGCGGATGCTGCTGAACCGCCTCGAATCGCAGCACCGGCACGACGCGGCAACGCTTACCGAACGTATGGCTGCGCAGACCCTGCGCCGGATCAACACCCTGCTTCTGGAAGCCTACCGTGAAGCTCTGGTGCTGGACGAAACCTTTCAGGACTGACTGACCCTGCCGGGCTGAGGCCCGGCCTGTAACCCCTTAGCAGGAGAGAAAAAACGATGTACGGAATCCGCGAAGAACTTTGTGTACAGCTTGAAAACATGTTCACGGCTGACGAACCCCTGGTCCTGCTGGTCTGGACGGAGGAGGGGATTAGCGTAGCCTGCCGTGAAGCCCAGCCAGAACCGGACGGGGCTGAAATCCGGGAGGTGATGAAGGCCCTCGGCGAAATGAAAATGACGCAATACCGCCAGGAAGGGGTAAATCATCAGACTATCAACGATCTCCTGACCCGTCAGCGGGAGGCGGAAAACCATCAGGTGAGTGTTCCGGCGGTACTTCTGTCCCGCGTCCTGCGTAACTATGAATGCGAGCTGGAAAACCGGATCGGTATGGCCTGGGAATCCGGGCGGCAGGAGCCGGAATCCGTCAGAAATGAGCTGAATAACGTTCGCGCCCTACAGGAGGCACTGGCCGCCTGAGAGAACGCCGGGGTAACGCCCCGGCAACCATCCACTGCGAAAAGGATGTCAGTACCTTCCGCTTTTATCCGCCGCCGCCCTCCGGGCCACGTCGGGACAATGAAACTCCCCTGAAGCTCCGTGCGGTGACGGCATACGCCGTGACTTCACTGTAGCCCGGCCGCATCGGCCACAAGGGTTCGCTGACGCCTCCGTCCTCACCCGTTCGCACCCTTCACGGTGCATTCAGCCCGTGAAGGCTTTGCGCTGCGGCTTGCGGCGTCGCCCCTGTGTCCTCCGCTTTTCGCCGGTCTGTCGTGTCGTCACGGCGATGCCGGAACCGAGAATATGTTAACCGTGGAGGATCTATGAACCAGACCGTGACCTGTGATGCTGTTCGTCTTGAGGGTGCGCAGCGCCTGACTTTCCTGCCTGATTTGTTTGGGGGCGATTTTATGACGTCCGAGGCATCCGTGTACGCCTACGCCCAGCGTTATTGCCCTGAGTATCAGGGGGGATTCTGGCAGTTTTACCGGCTGCCGGAAGGCGGCGGATATATGGCGCCTGACGTGGAGAGCCTGACCCTGTGCAATCGGGAAAACTGGTTTGAGCAGACTGTCAGCGGGGAAGTGGCGGGGATCATCCTCACGGCGCTGGTACTGAATCACCGGAGCTGGCACCACAGTAACCATGACCATGAGGAGCTGTGCCGCCACTTCTGCCGCCGTTATGAGCAGCTTATGGCATTTGCTGATACCCATCCTGAAAGCGCCACGATCTGGCGTGCCCTTGACTGACTGATCACGGGCGGCGATGCCGCCCGACTAAAGGAGAAAACATGATTGGTACAGCAAAAGAGATCGCCATCGAAATGCTGCGTGATGACGATAATGACGGCGAGAAATTTGTATTCGCCAGCTGGAGCCGGAACGATATTCGCGGTCTCTGCATTGACTGGGATCTCAGTGATGAAGAGATCGACGTGGTGATGGAAAGACTGGAGGCAGAGCTGTATCCCTCCGGATGTGTCCCTCTCATCTACAACATTGTTGAGGTGATGGTGGAAGAAAAACGGAAACACCGTAATGTCACCATTCCGGCTGCGGCGCTTGCGGTGGTGATGCAGCTTGCAGGGAAGGAAATGGAGCGTATCGCTGTATGCGCGGAGGATGGAGGCGGATCAGCGGCAGAAACCCTGAAAGAAGAAAATGACGTCATGTTGCGCCTGCGCGCTGCGCTCAATGCCTGACTGAGAAACCGGAGGCATTGCCTCCGGAAACTGAAAAAAGGAGAACACCATGCAACTGTCACCGGAAACCCGCAGCATCCTGCGCCAGTATAAAACGCTCATCAACGAGCGACGTCGTGAATCAGGACTCAGCCCCGTAACCACAGCGAAAGTGCTGGATGAGATCTGCGAATCGGCTACCCGCCAGTGCGCCGTCTATCTTTGCGGCCACTTCATTCTCCAGGGCGGTCAGGGGGATGGAAAGTAAATAATCCGGGCGGGGCATAGGCGCCGCCTGTTCGCGCGCGAAAACCCAGTCATCCCTTCGGGCTGACGGGGCGGCAAGGCCAGCGCCTGCGGCGCTGCCCCCTCCCGCCCCTGGTGTAAGTCAGGAGAAATGCAGAGGAATGGCATTGTGGGGGCAAATTGTCACGTATACGGTCCTGCGTGGCGTGGCGTGGCGTGGCGGCTCTGAAACCCGATCAGCAAATTCTCTGAAAACACCAGAATCCCACTTCTGGCCCCCTTCGGCTCCCGGCCAGCACTGCTGTCCGGTCGTCGAGCCCCACTCCGCCAGGGCGGCTGCTGGCGCACCCGCCGGGCTCCGCCGAACCCCTGCGGGGTTTCGGGCTGACGCTAGGGTCTGATGGCG
>NZ_JBLKDA010000050.1:0-17074 GCF_047530215.1 Enterobacter sp. 01-M-03-SI-ECC | reverse complement strand
ACTCCGCGTTCAGCCAGCATCTCCTGCAGCTCACGGTAACTGATGCCGTATTTGCAGTACCAGCGTACGGCCCACAGAATGATGTCACGCTGAAAATGCCGGCCTTTGAATGGGTTCATGTGCAGCTCCATCAGCAAAAGGGGATGATAAGTTTATCACCACCGACTATTTGCAACAGTGCCGTTAAAGCCTCTACTCGCTGACCATCAAAATCACCCAACGTCAGATAATGGAAAAAAATTTTGGATGACATTTTGAAACGTGTCCTCTGCTGTGAACGTCGAGAGATGCTACGCGAGAAAGGAGATGACCTACTTAGTATCCTGTTAAGTAGGTCTATCTGAAGAAGTAGACAACTTTAAAGTCTTTTTCATGTTAAAGGAGACAACTTTAATGTCTGTGTACACCTACCTTTGCTCAAATCAAAATGTTCTGACATACCAAAATGGAGTGTAAAATGACTCAAAACCAGGGTTCTGAGCCAGTACCGGCGAGCCGGACAGGGCAGCTCATCAGCGCCCGGGATATGGCCATGCAGAAATTCGAAGAAGGGATGCGGTTAATCTCGGAAGCGTCGGAACTGTGCGGTCTCTCTCTCTTCACCAGCAGAATTATGCAGCCCAACGCATTTGGTCTTCCGTCGTCACTGGATCGCACCATCGAGGAGGGGCGTAAGGAAATTGACCGTAAAACGTGGAAAAGGCTCTTTGAAGAAACAGGTATGGACCGGTACTGGAACCATAAGCAAAAAGAAGCCTTTAACGAATCCCTTCGTACGGATCCGCCCGTCGCTTCCCTGGAGATTGTTAAGGGAACATTACAGCATGCACTGGCTAACAGACGAGACACCCTTGCAGAAGGTTTCGTTGATGTTCTCAACAAGCTTGACCGAAGTTTCAAAAGCAATGCCAGGCAATATACAATGCCAAAAAAGCTTGTTCTTCGGGGGATTTTTCCTGGTGTGAACGTGCTGAGGTACAACGGTTTCTCGCAGGACAATCACTTTTGTTTACGCGACTTTGAGAATATTGTATGCATCTGTTCTGATACTCCAACACCTGCAACCGGCGGTGGGCTGAGTATGGTCGACAGGCTGACGGCCATGAGAAATACAGAATTCACAGGCGAGGTCAGTGATGAGAATGGCTGGCGGTGTCGCCTGTTTGAGAATGGAAACGTTCATATTTGCATCGACAGTATCTCGCTTCTGAATGCTCTGAACGATCTTATCAGCATATATTTTGCAAACCAGCTTCCGGCCGCAGGAAAAAAATGATGATTGAAAATGATAAAGAAAAAAGCCTGAACGATGCTACCCCGCCAGAGGTGCAGAATGACATCCGCAGCGAATCCACTGAAAAATCAAAGGAAATGGGTCGTTCAAGGTACTCATCTATCGCGATGATCGATTACTTCAATGCAATCGAACGTCTGTGCAAAGAGAAAGAAATTAACCCGGAAAATATCGATCTGAGCTTCAAAGTTCACTGGCTCAGAAACGCTGTTGGCGGCTCGTTTGCAAGGTCACAGGAGATGTTCGCGGAGTACCAGAAGTATGTTAAAGAGGTTCCTGAAGAGGCCCGTTACCTGGATATACCCGATGAGGTAAAGGTTGCACTCGGCGATATTATCTCGTACATCACCTGGCACTACCGTAGAAGCTATACCGCAATACAGAATGATAGTGTTAAAAAAGCTGAAGCACGTAGCATGCAGCTGGAGGAGGAGGTAACGCAGCTGTTACAGCGGCTTGAGCAAAGCGCTACCGATATGGATGAGCTGAAACTTGAGAATCAGGCACTACAGGGTCGATTAGAGATCCGGGACAGTACCGTCAAGGAGTTAGAAACAAGGCTGAATGTTGCCGAAGCAGAACTCGAAACCTGCCATCACCAGTTAGATAGCACACGGCATGAATTGAGCCTCGCACAGCAGTCAAATGACTCACTCTCCCAGCAACTGGCTGAACGTAAAACAGAGATCGCTGGTCACCTTGAATATCAAAAAAAGCTGAACGAAGAGATCAACACGCAGCGTTCTGATAACGCCGGTCTTTCCAGACAATGCGACCAGTTAAGTCAGACTGTGTCAGATACAAAGGCAGAGAGGGACAGGTTTGAACAGGAATTGATTGCTGCACAGAACCTTTGTACTGAGCTGAAAAGTGCACTGTCCGGGAAAGAGGGTGACCTGGTGGCGGTGAATGCCGAACTTACTGAACTCCATAAACTAAACGAGTCGCTGAGCGCCGACCTGAATAAAGTAACTTTGGTCAGCCAGGGCTATGAAGCGGAAGTGGCTGAACAAAGCAATGAACTCAAAACGCTCCAGGCCAAAGTAATGAAGCTGGAAGCTACCCTGGAGGCGGAGAAAACAATCTCAGAATCCCTGAAAGGCACCATTGATACATTAACTGGTGCAATGGCAGGGGGAGGTACTGGAAAGTCAAAACAGCCGCGTAGCAGAAAAACATCATGATAAATGAAGCCAGGTTGATACACTTCTCTGCATCCCCTGGCACATAAGAACTTCTGCGGACATTCAGCCCGTCCGCAGGAGTTTTCGTCCTTCAGTCAACAAATGCACTACCTTTTTTGAGTCTCCACTTTCCAGAGCAGAAAACACGTTACCGATTCTACCAACAGCTTGTATCTGAGTGATAACCCCAGTCTTGTAATCATCTAGGATCCCTGACAGGAAAGCGTTCAGTTTTGTCTGTTCGCTTAGCGAAAGCATGTAGGACATTTTTTCTCCATTTTAAGCAGGTGTGTCAGTTGAAAGAGGTTTGCGTGATTCTGGAAAATGAGGCAGCACCATAGTTTCAGATGCTGTGGTCGCATCCCAGTGCCACCATCCATAAGGCCCATATTCACGGTTGTAATAATCTTTTTTGAGTTGCTTTCGGGCCAGATAAGCAGGAGTGGCCATACCAAATACTTCCATCGGGAACGGCTTATCGCTTTTTGTGTCGAGCAGGTAGAAGTCAGGGAACACCTCACTAATACTCGCATCATAACGCATGGGCTTAACGTACTGCCGGTGCTCTGCATCCAGCTTTTCTGCAACAACCGCCTCATAGGAGGAGTCCAGAGGTATCCAGTTCTCGCTAACGTGCATCAGCACAATTTGATGAGCTCTTACAGAAGGGCCTCTGCCGGTTACCGCAGCTGGTGACGTCAACGCAAAGACAACTATTTTCGCCCCGGATTTCCATGCTGCGTACTCCGATGAAAATCGTTTCTTTACGCTATCCCAATGGACTTCTGAATTGAAAAAAATCAGCGGTAGCCCCCCAAAATTCCGCAGGGGTAAAAATTTAAGTGGCTTCTCATGCTTTTCAGCATCGTAGCGAGGTAAAACTGACAGGAGCATGAGACGTTTATCACTCATCGCCTGTGATGAAAGACGCTGAATTTGCGACTGAGCGACAGGTTGTTTCGGGTCAGGTACACCAATGAATAAATGGTCACCTATGCAGGCTCTGCCGGTACGAATTTGTTTAGCGGTTTCAAGCAGACGATACCGTACCAGTGAATCGTTACGTTTCCCTGCCATTTTCGGGTACCAGACATTCAGACCAGACTCTGTCCACAAAAGACTAAGCAAGCCCAGGAGGGTCATTGAGGCCTGACCTCCTTCTGGTCGCTGAACATGGGGCAGGGGAGGCACTTCTGATTTTTCAGGAGGATCTTTCTCTGTCATACCGATACCGAGCCTTACAGCCATATCACCTTCGGTTGTAATCCGGACCACACCACTCGCATATCCTTTCAGGCCGGTATGCCGGGCATCAAGGGAGAAGAATACACAGGAAGGATCATGCTCAATGCCCGTGTTAGCGGCTTTGACGAGAATAAAGGCATCACCGTTCGGTAAAGCACGAACATAAAGTCGCTTTTCTCCTTTTCCACGACATCCGCAGGTGATGACTGATTTTTGACCTGAGGTGTGGTGTGCCTTTTTAAGAGCCGACTGCCACCCTTTAGCAAACTCATCCTGCGTTTGAAAGTCAGGTGAATACCTTTTGACGTTTGGATCGTCGTCGTAAGCAATCATCACTGCGAATTTTTGGCTCATAGTAGTCTCCTAAACAGGAAGTTTAATATCCCAACCAGAGCAACACTTCCTGAGCGTCATACTGTTCCTTTACGCCCATGTCGCTAAAGAATTCTTCGAAATCTGTTTCGGGAACGCAATGCCTGGACAGTTCTTGTAATGCTCGTTCTTTAGATACCGTCTCACCTTCAGCTGATTCGAAATACGTCATGGTTGACCTCTGACATTATTACAACAATCTTAAGCATTTAAATTGATGAAGGAGCTCAGGTCAGCTGACTTCGTCGTAAAACTGCCGCAAGCGCTGGGAGGCTGCAAATTCAATTCGTGACTTCAGCAGTTTGGCGACGGCCGCAAAGACATCAACGACCACGGAGTTCCCAAACTGTCTGTAAGCCTGTGTATTGGACACAGGGATACGGAAAACACTTTCCCCGGGTTTATCGAAGCCCATTAGCCTGCTGCATTCACGTGGCGTTAGCATGCGTGGCCGACGGTCCATGTTGTATGTGTTATGGAAATCAGTTTCTCCCAGTTCATGAGACCAGCCCCGATCAATAAGAATTTCAGATCCGTCTTTCATATAGCGGCTTGAGAGGGTTCTGGTGACACTATTAACATTGGAAGGATCTACTAGTCCAAAACCAAAACCATTGCCTTTTGCCGCATGTTTCTTTGCATAGTTGTATAAGTACTCCCAGAGTTTAGGGGAGAGGATGTATTTACTATCTACGCTCGGATCCAGTAAATCTGAGAGAGAAGGGCGCTTGTCCGGATAAAAGTCTTTAATGTCTCTCAGAGTAAAACCGTCTTTCAGACGTAGGTCGCGGCGAAAACCAATAAGGACGATACGTTCACGGTGCTGGGGTCGGAAATGACGGCCATCGATGACTTTAGGATCATCCGCGCCCGTGCTTTCGCTGTTTGCGACGTCGTAGCCAAGCTCATCGAGCGTTTTCATGATGATGTTAAAGGTATTACCCTTATCGTGACTCTTCAGATTTTTTACGTTTTCCAGAACAAAAATTGCAGGTTGTTTTGCCCGGATGATCCTGGCCACATCAAAGAAGAGCGTACCCTGAGTGTCGCACTCGAAACCGTGTTTGCGACCCATAGAGTTCTTTTTACTGACACCGGCGATGCTGAATGGCTGGCATGGAAATCCCGCAAGAAGAACATCATGATCCGGGATAGAGGCATCGATAAATTTGTATGCCTCGTCATCAGTAACCTCGGGCCGGTTGCTAAGAGTGATGTCACGGATGTCTGAATTGAAGCGGTGCTCGTTCTCATCGCAATACCAGTTCGCCCGGTAAGTACGGCTGGAATAAGTATTCCATTCGCTCGTGAAAAGACATTTACCACCGATGGCATCAAATCCGCTTCGCAGTCCACCTATCCCTGCAAACAGATCGATAAAGCTAAAGTGCCTGTCCTCATAATCAGCAGGTCGTGAAGGTATTAAAGTCTGTAGATAGCGTCCATCTGCGATACTCAGCTCACAATGCTCAGGTATGCATGTAACCTGACGTTTAAGGGATGCACGGGACCAATTACTGCCATTTTCATCATTTAATACCTGAGCCAGATATTTCAGGTCATAAATGGTCGAAGCTGTTAACAAAGTTTTGTGGATCAGAGATGGTGTTTTATCCACATCATTCAGGTCTGTCTCAAGATCATGAGTGTAACGTTTCATCCAAACTCTCTCAGGAATAATATCTTTGAGATAGATTAACACGCTTAATTTGGATTATTTTTTGGTTCAGGTTCTAAATTTATTGTGATTATTCTGCCTTTAAGTTGCAAAAAGATTGGTTTTAAGCCCGCCCATGAAATAATGACTTGTTAAAATACTGCCTGTAAATAGGCTTGTGGATACATGTCTGTACTCAACAAATCAAGGTGAAATGATGTTTTTTTTAACAAAGTTACTTTTGCCCATCATGATTGTTGTATTCCCAGTGGCGTCCTGGGGGAACTCAACAACTTTTGAGGCAAAGGTGGTTAAGATTGTTGACGGTGACACCATAACTGCGTTGGATGCTCAAAACACAACCATCAAAATACGGATGTATGGTATAGACGCTCCTGAATCTAAACAGGCTTTTGGCCAAAAAGCAAAACAGGCCTTAACCACAGCTATAGCAACTAAAATCGTTACCGTGATAGACCATGGTACGGATATCTATGGCCGTATGTTAGGTACCATCTGGTTAGATGGATATGATATCAATGCCTCTATGGTGGACAGTGGATATGCGTGGGTTTATCGGTTCGAAGATAACGCCATTGTCCCTGGCTATATCAAATATGAATCCGCAGCACAAAAGGAGGCAAAAGGGTTATGGGCAGACACCAACCCTGTCCCACCATGGCAGTGGAGACAGGCAAACGAAAAGCCCAGAAAGGTGAAAGGGAAGAAATAACCATGATGAAAGAGCCTCATCCGTTACTTCAGTTGGTACTAAACGATTCCGGTCGTCTAACCATGCCTGTTTATTATAGAGATCAACAGTATTGCCCGACTTGCCTTACAAAGGTGTTGAAGAGTGAGGATGGAAGTTTGGCGCACCTCGGGGAAATAAATCAAAATACATGTAGACCTTCTATTTCAGTAGTTGTGACAAAAGCAATTATTGAAATGTTATGTGACGGGGAAAAAATATTTGTAAATCCAATACGATACCGAGGCCGGGTGCTGGCACCCTCAGTAATTTTTTCTCCCGACACTCACACTTTCAAACCGTTTATAAATACAGACTATCAGCCTGTGGGAGCAAACTGGAAAAGTGAAAAGGGATATAAACTCGGTCTGTTTTATCTCAAAGATCGAGCCAACTCTATCAATAAAGAGGAATTTGATTTCATTGCCGTTATAGACCCTAAGGCAATGCAGAAAGAATTTATTTCGGCCTGGTCTGAGGTTGATGAAAAAAATCCATTGGAAACGCTGAAGCAGATCTTACGATCTAAAAACAACTCTTCTTTATGGGTAAAATGGCCTGGCAAAATTGAGCATGCGCAAAAAGGAAATTGCAACGAAAATTACTGGTTCGATTATCAATCTGATAATCAGGAAGTGAACTGTACGGTCTCTGTTGTAGGTATCGAAGGTAACAGTTCCGGTGAGACAATTTATAGATTGCAAACTTTGCTAAAGCGTAAGCTCAATGAATATCAACTGGTTCGGTCTTTAGGGACTATTATGCTTCTTGATAATACCGGGAATATGATTCCATCAAACCATCCTTATTTTGAAGTCATCTCAAAAGCATGTATAAATGGAGTGCGTGACTTTGTTCGTCAAAACCCGTGGGTAGTCTGACGGTCAACTATAAAGCATAATATAATTAGTAATAACAAGGAACAGACATGAATGAAAACTCAGTAATCTTAATAAGTTTATTTTGGTTTTTTTTTGGATCGAGTGTTGTAGCTGGTTTTATGGATGCATCATTATATTGCTGGATTTTTGCAGCCATAAGCGCATTGTTTCTTCTTTCGGTGATACAAACACCAAAGGAGTTAACGGTATCTATTCTTCTTGCGGTACTTATGGCAAGCTCCGCAGGTGTTTTCATTCTGGCTTATAAAGTCAAAACGAATGTCGTTTCACCAATCTATCTCTTAAAAAAGCCTACTGCATACATGGCTGAAATAGATAACCGAAGGATTCATGGTTACTAAATATTTTGCAATTGCATCATTTGACGGTCCGGGTTTATTTACCCACAGCATCGACTAATTCAAGAGGTTACATATGATAGTTTCAGAAGCAATTTTTTATTCTTCTATTATTTCCTGGGTTCTTTATTGGTGGTTTATTGGAAATATTACTAAAAAGGTAGGGATGCTTGTTGTTCCACTCACGCTTACCTTCGGATGTTACATTTATGCAATTCATTTGGATGATTCCGAACAGCAAACCAATTTACGTTGGGAGCAGATCGGTTTTATTACCTTTATAATTGTGATAATGTGGGCAGGAAAGTTTGTGATGAAAAGACTATCTGAATGATGATCTAATCCACACTTTTCGATATCTTAGAAAAGTAACTTTGTGAGCAAACAGTCATATGACATGCAAAACGCTGATCTCAAAGACAGATGATGGATACACATTTAGCATTTCACCTTACGAAGACGGGTACCGCTTATCAGTCTCGCCTGAAAATCGTCACAATGGTACCCAAAGCTTTGACGGCTGGTTCCCACGTTTTTTTTCCGAACCACAGTATGCCAAATCATCTTTAACTAAGTTTCTCGGTGAGTCCTTAGTATGGGAAGAAGATTCAAGTAATGCTCTATGAGATTACTTATTATAAATTTTTCTATTAATCTCCATGGAGTGATATATGAATTTGGCCTATTTTTTATTTTTGTCTATAACTGTTATGCTTACGAGCTTTATTATTAAATCACTTGTCGTATTGGTAAAGTTCAAATTACTTCGTGATGAACGTCTCGAATATACCAGCAATAAAAATATTGATGAGATGTACGATTTAATGAATGCGAAGGAAGAAATCCTCATAAGGCATCATAAGCAGATGTTGGCATTGCATCTTTCACTATTAATATTCGTTCTATTTATTGCTTACATTTACTAAAAATAATTTTATTCAACATTTCAACAAAGGGTTTTCAATGGAAAGCTTCGAAACTGAACAAATGATTCAATATGCTTTCTACATAAATATCGTAATAACGACTGGTTTGGCATGGTTTTGCTTGCGGTCAGGATTGCATTACAATTTTTTCAGAAAAGCAGAGAGTGCCAGAACAAAAGGGCTGAGTAGTACCTCTACTGAACACGGTCCAGCAATTGTGAGAATAAAGAAGCTACAAGCATTAGTAGATTTTATTAGTAACTGTGCTTTTCTAATCCTTTCAATTGGCACAGCTTATATTTTGTATTTTTGGATCCACAGTTAACTCATACAAGGTAACTTCGGCAAATAACAACTTCTAATGCAGGACTTTAATAACTATAACGGATGCTACATGAAAAACGACAGTTTAATTACGCGGTATAAAATACTTAAAGGCGAACGCGATGAGTCTATCTTCACCATAATAATCGCGCTAGTAGTAAAGCTGGGGCTGGTAGCCCTGGCATTCTATCTGTTGCTTGGTTCCACGATTGATTGGTCAAGCTGGAAAACCTATGCCGCCATGTTGATCTTTGGAGCATTTCTCTAAAAGGATGACCACGGCAATACCAGGTCAGACAACAAGGTCGTTAGCATGATCGTTGGAAGCAACGGAAGCACCTTGAAAAAGGTCGGCAGCACTATAAAATCCATCAGCAATGCACACAAATAAACTACTGGTATCTTAAAATGAAAGTGAAAGAGTTGATCGCCATGCTGAACGAAAGAGACCCTGAGGCAATTGTTCTGATTTCCGGCTATGAAACGATCGGCGGCACGGAAGTCGCAGAAGCTGATTTGCTCATTGATATGCAGTCAATATGCTTAGAACAGGCTGATAATCTCACAGGAAACCGTAAAGTTGTTTCTTCCGGTGGTGAAGATTCAGTTTGGTTAGGCTGGAAAGATGATTACCGTACAAAGGTGTTTTTAGAAGATGCCCAAATTCCTGATCAAGATGAATGACGGTCAGCGTTGGCTTCAAAGGCAATCTATCAGTACGTGAAACGTAAATGTTAAAAAATAACCACATATGAATCAATAACTTATGTCAAAGCTAAGTAGAGATGTCCGGGGTGGGGCAAAGTTCAAATGTCCTTTGATAATATTGAATTCCTGGATAAAAATCGCATCTTAACCTCTTCGTTTGAGTACCTTGTTGGGTTGACCCCGTATTCGCTTTATTTGTAGTATTGGGCTGCTTTGAAGTGTTTCATGTTCAAACGCGACGTGTTCTGTAAGTTCTTCCTGACAACAGAGCCGACAATATATACACATCCGCTATGGAGAATCTGACAACCGCTATGCGTATTACGCCACCCTGAGTTTTTCCTTCCTCTGTCGTACTGAGCAAGCCTCAGCACGCACTCAATAACATCCCGTCTGCGGATGTGCTTTACCGTACGTAAAAATGTAGCCCTCCAGGGCTGACTGTATCTAAAAACTGAGAAATTACTATGTTGCTGTCCTCGACGCGTAAGGACTGGCTGGGTAACGTCCGTGGTGACGTTCTGGCCGGTATTGTTGTCGCGCTCGCACTCATTCCAGAAGCGATCGCCTTTTCCATTATCGCCGGTGTTGATCCCCAGGTGGGCCTCTACTCGGCGTTCTGTATTCCTCTCGTTATGGCCTTCTTTGGCGGACGTCCGGCGATGATTTCGTCCTCCACCGGTGCAATGGCTCTCCTGATGGTGACGCTGGTGAAAGATCATGGCTTACAGTATTTACTGGCTGCCTCCATACTGACCGGGGTATTCCAGCTGATAGCCGGATATCTGAAGCTTGGCGGGCTGATGCGTTTTGTTTCACGCTCAGTGGTCACGGGGTTTGTTAATGCACTGGCAATACTGATTTTTATGGCCCAGTTGCCTGAGCTGACCAATGTGACATGGCATGTTTATGCCATGACTGCGGCAGGGCTGGGGATCATCTATCTCTTCCCTTATATCAACAAAACCATTCCTTCACCGCTTGTGTGCATCGTGGTGCTGACTGGGATTGCCATGTGGCTGCATCTGGATGTGCGAACCGTCGGGGATATGGGGAAACTTCCCGACAGTCTGCCGGTCTTCCTGCTCCCGGACGTGCCTTTAAATCTTCAGACGCTGCTCATCATCCTGCCATATTCTGCGGGGCTTGCGGTGGTTGGCCTGCTTGAGTCGATGATGACCGCCACTATCGTGGATGACATGACCGACACGCCAAGCGACAAAAACAGGGAGTGCAAAGCTCAGGGCATCGCGAACATCTGCACATCCTTTATCGGAGGAATGGCAGGCTGCGCGATGATTGGGCAATCTGTTATCAACGTAAAATCCGGTGGACGCGGACGACTTTCAACCCTCACGGCGGGCGTGGTGCTGCTTTGCCTGATTGTGTTCCTGCGCAACTGGGTCTCCCAAATTCCGATGGCAGCGCTGGTCGCGGTGATGATTATGGTTTCCATCGGGACATTCTCCTGGCGCTCCATTGCCAACCTGCGGACACACCCCCTTTCAACCAGCGTGGTCATGCTTGCCACCGTCGCGGTTGTGGTGGCAACACATAATCTGGCCTTCGGTGTGCTGACCGGTGTACTGATTGCTTCGCTCAATTTTGCCACTAAAGTATCCCGGTTCATGCGTGTAACCTCAGTTCTGGAGGGGACGAGCCGGACGTATACCGTCACCGGCCAGGTATTCTTTGCATCAGCAGACCGCTTTACGAGCCACTTTGATTTCCGTGAAGCGATTGAGAATGTGGTGATAGACGTTTCACATGCCCATTTCTGGGACATCACGTCCGTCAGCGCCCTGGATAAGGTGGTCATTAAGTTCCGTAGAGAGGGCGCCGGGGTTGAAATACGTGGGATGAATGAAGCCACCCGCACCATCGTTGACCGGTTTGGTGTTCACGATAAACCTGAAGAAGTCGAAAAACTGATGGGCGGTCATTAACAGACTGGAGGGAAAACTATGAATAATACTGTTACAGCCTGTGTGGACGGTTCACTTTCAACGCGGTCAGTGTGTGAATATGCGGCGTGGGCAGCCCGCACTTTGCAATCACAGCTAGCACTGTTGCACGTTATCGAAAAAGACAGCACCCCGGTAGTGTCAGACCTGACCGGCACTCTCGGCATAGACAGTCAGCAATTGCTGACCGATGAGCTGGTAGAAATTGAAGGGCAACGTAATCGCCTGCTGATGGCCCAGGGGAAAGCAATACTGGAAAGTTGTGCTGAACTGCTTCAAAAACAGGGAAGCCCGGATGTGCTTTTGATGCAAAAACACGGTACACCGGATGAAGTTCTGGCAGAGCTGAGCGACCTTCGTCTCATGGTGCTGGGGCGTCGGGGTAGCCAGCATCCGGTAGGCTCTCATCTGGAAAGCGTTATTCGTCTGCAAAAGAAACCCCTACTGGTTGTTCCGGAGAACTACTCAGTGCCTTCCAGAGTCATGCTGGCTTATGATGGCAGTGAAGAAAGCAGGAGTAACCTGGAACGTCTGACGATGAGTCCCTTACTCAGGGGGCTGGAGTGCCACCTTGTCATGGTAAACGGTAAGAAGGAAGAGCTGCTGACCGCACAGCAAATTTTACGTGACGCGGATATAGAAAACAGCACAACACATCTTACCGGGCAATCAGTCGGGGACGCGCTTATTCGTTACGCCGAGGAAAATGCTGTCGATCTGATAGTGATGGGGGCCTACGGTCATTCCAGGTTGCGGCAGTTCTTTATCGGTAGTCATACCTCCGAAATGCTGCAAAAGACGCAACAACCGCTTCTTATCCTCCGTTAGCACTGATTATCTTAAATAAAAAAGGGCGAGTTCTCTCGCCCTTCGTCACAAGAACACGTTTAGTTCAGCCGGTTACCTTTTTCATCAACTACCTTCTCACCGTCCTCTTTCGTGAACGCGCTTTTCTGCGCATCGGGAAGAATATCCAGCACGACTTCAGAAGGGCGGCATAGCCGGGTACCCAGCGGCGTTACCACGATAGGGCGATTGATCAGAACAGGGTGCTGCAACATAAAATCGATTAACTGCTCGTCAGTAAAGCGGTCTTCCGCCAGCCCTAACGCTTCAAAAGGTTCGACATTCTTACGCAGCAGCGCTCGTACCGTGATCCCCATATCCGCAATGAGTTTTACCAGCTCAGCTCGTGATGGTGGGGTTTCAAGATAATGAATAACGGTCGGCTCTGTACCGCTGTTGCGGATCATTTCAAGGGTATTGCGTGACGTGCCGCAGGCCGGGTTGTGATAAATGGTAATGTTGCTCATATCAGTATCTCATTACAAAGTGAAAGACAGACGAAGCGCCAGTGCTGCAAGCGTGACAAACAGCACGGGGATTGTCATGACAATGCCCACCCGGAAGTAATATCCCCAGGTAATTTTGATATTTTTCTGCGACAGAACGTGCAGCCACAGTAACGTTGCCAGACTGCCGATAGGGGTAATTTTTGGCCCCAGGTCGCTGCCGATGACGTTGGCGTAAATCATCGCTTCTTTGATAACACCGGTCGCTGTGCTGCCATCAATCGACAGCGCCCCGACCAGCACGGTCGGCATATTGTTCATCACTGATGACAGGAAGGCCGTCAGGAAGCCCGTACCCAGCGTTGCCGCCCACAATCCCTGCTCTGCCAGCTGATTCAGCAAGGAAGAGAGATAGTGGGTCAGACCGGCATTTCGTAAGCCGTAGACCACCAGGTACATCCCCAGCGAGAAGATAACGATTTGCCAGGGCGCACCACGCAGCACCTTACCGGTGTTAATGGCATGCCCTTTTTTCGCAACAGCAAACAGAAGCAATGCACCAGCGGCTGCGACCAAACTGACCGGTACGCCCAGCGGCTCCAGTCCGAAGAATCCCACCAGAAGCAACACCAGAACCAGCCAGCCGGTTTTAAAGGTATTCACATCACGTATAGCGTCTTTCGGTTCTTTCAACAGAGAAACGTCGTAAACGGCGGGAATGTCCTTACGGAAAAACAGATGCAGCATCACCAGCGTAGCCGCAATCGCGGCCAGGTTAACCGGGACCATCACGGCGGCATATTCTGAGAAACCAAGCTTAAAGAAATCCGCCGAGACGATATTCACCAGGTTTGAGACAATCAGTGGCAGGCTTGCCGTGTCAGCGATAAACCCTGCGGCCATGATAAACGCTAAGGTTGCTCCCCGGCTGAATCCCAGCGCCAGCAGCATCGCGATAACGATAGGTGTCAGGATCAGTGCCGCACCGTCGTTGGCAAACAGTGCCGCAACCATCGCACCAAGCAGGACGATCCAGGTGAAGAGCAGCCGCCCCCGGCCATTCCCCCAACGGGCAACGTGCAGCGCGGCCCATTCAAAGAAGCCGGATTCGTCGAGCAGAAGACTGATGATGATCACGGCGATAAAGGTGGCGGTCGCATTCCACACTATCTGCCAGACCACCGGAATATCCCCCAGATGAACGACGCCAGTCAGCAATGCCAGAATTGCGCCCAGTGAGGCACTCCAGCCAATCCCCAGCCCTCTGGGTTGCCAGATAACCAGGACGAGCGTGAATAAAAAGATAGCACCAGCCAGTAACATCAGAAACTCCATTCACATTTGTTTATTCGGATATATATATCGCCATCAGCAGGAGACAGATGCCACGCTACTGAGCTTGTTGCGTATGTTTTCTCGTTCACAGTTCCAGGCTGTATCAATAATACCCGCAGCCCATGCTGGCATGTGTGGCGACAGTCGGTAATGCACCCATTTTCCTTCGCGACGGTCGATGACCAGCTCGGCTTCACGTAAAAGGGCCATATGGCGAGAAATTTTTGGCTGAGACTCTGCGGTTGCCGCACAGATGTCACAGACGCACATTTCACCGGACTCCCTGAGAAGCATCACGATAGTTGAACGGGTCTCGTCGGCGAGCAGTTTAAAAAGCTGAACAGGCTGTAGCATGCTTAACCTCGTAAAAAAATAACAATACATATGGTATTTCATATGTGATAACTTTTAAAGCATAGCTTATGAAATGGAGATTTTTTATGACCGACTTACCAGCAATCGAACCGGCTTATTTTGATGATGCGCTTGCCAGCAAACTTACGGGCAACAACGAAACCATGCCGCGAATTCTCATCCTGTACGGTTCAGTACGAGAGCGGTCCTACAGTCGTTTTGCAGCGGAAGAGGCCGGGCGGTTGCTGGCAAAGATGGGGGCTGAGGTGAAAATATTTAACCCATCCGGTCTGCCGTTACCCGATGATGCGCCCGAAAGTCACCCCAAAGTGCTTGAACTCCGCGAGCTGGTCAGGTGGTGTGACGGAATGGTCTGGAGTTCTCCGGAAAGACATGGCGCCATGAGCTCGGTGATGAAGGCCCAGATTGACTGGATACCCCTGAGTGAAGGTGCTGTTCGTCCTTCCCAGGGTAAAACGCTGGCCGTCATGCAGGTTTGTGGTGGTTCACAGTCGTTTAACACGGTCAATCAGATGCGGATACTTGGCCGCTGGATGCGGATGTTCACCATCCCCAATCAGTCGTCAGTGCCAAAGGCATGGCAGGAATTTGATGATGAAGGGCGCATGAAACCCTCACCCTGGTATGACAGGATTGTCGACGTTACCGAAGAGTTGTTCAAAATGACGTTACTCCTGAAAGGGCACACAGCCTACCTGTCCGACCGCTACAGCGAAAGGAAAGAGAGTCATCAGGAGCTCGCGGCACGGGTCAATCAGGCCAAAATCTGACAGCCAGGCATGCCCGGATGGATTACCGGGCTTTAAATCGGTTTCTTCCCAAATATCTCTTCAGAGCGTGACTGAAGTTTCACCAGGGCATTGAACATATCGTCCTGATCCAGGGAACGCTGGGATTTCTTCGTCGTGGGAGCTTTACGCCTGCGAGAAGGGCCGTCTCCGGATGGTACGGATTGCGACCGGTTATTATCCCGCTCGGCCTGGACCAGCTGCGCCATTTCCAGGGCCCGCCCCAGACGTTTGTTATCCACAATGGCCCCCTGATCGATTTCAGAAAGCTTGTCATAGGTGGAGTAGGGAAGTGATACGCCATTAAGCCGGAGCTCTTTATGTCCATCCGGGTAATGCCAGACATCGATGTATTTACCAATCGCCCGACGACTGAATTCGCTGTCTTCAATCAGATAAAGGACTTTGTCGTATTGCACTGTGAGTGATTTCGACACTTTACGAGCTTCACGCCAGTTAAATACCATATCAAGATCGTCATCGACATCCAGTTCCCGATGAACATCAAACGCCTGGCGAGGCGCTTTTGCGAAACGACGGTTGTAATCGTTCATGAACTCTTCGGCAAATGCGTTCGCAGCTTCCATGGAACTGATGCCCTGGAGCCTGAGCTCCTTGACCAGTCGGTCCTGAAGCGTCAGGTGCGCCCGTTCAACGCGGCCTTTGGCAGCACTGGTTTCTGCACAAATGGTCTGAATGTTCAGTTCATGCATCGCACGGCCAAACTGGGTATCGCCGTCGCCGCCGGTTGCATTTTTATTGTTGATCCTGAATACGCTGGCTTTGTCGCTGTACAGCGCAAGCGGTTTGCCATGTTTTTCAATATAGCCCCGGGTCGCTTCAAAATAGGTGAAAGTAGACTCAGATTTCACGAAAAGAAGCTGCATTAAACGACTGGTTGCGTCATCAACGTAAACCAGTGCCGTACACTTAGGTCCCCGATTTTCAAACCAGTGGTGGTCGCAGCCGTCGATTTGTATGAGTTCACCGGCACAGGCACGGCGGTAACGAGGTTGCTGAATTTTTGGCGCACGTTGCTTACGTGGGACCCACAGACTGGCCTGAGTCATCAGCTTACGGACGGTTTCTTTGGAAAGATGAACACCGTGCACCTCAGACAGTTTTTCACAGGCCAGCGTCGGACCGAAATCGTTATAGCGTTCGCGAATAATGTTCAGCGCGTATGCGGCCAGTCCCTGAGGCAACTGGTTGTTACTGGATTTACCACGACGGCGGCTGGTCATGCCAATCGGACCATCTTCACGATAACGCGCAAGCAGACGACGGCACTGACGGTCGGAGATACCAAGCCGCTGAGCTGCCATTTGTGTTGTCAGACGCCGGTCGATGACATCCTGAATGATTTTGAGTCGGTTAACTTCATCCAATGTGAAAAACTCCGCTGCGAGAGCCGTCATGGTAATCCTTACTTGATTATACACGCCGGACATCTTAACTTAGCCATTATCGGACATTACAACTTTGCTACTACAACTTATGTCAAAGCAAGTTTAAAATGTCACCTCTTTGTGCAAGATAGAAAGGGCACTTTCAGCCTATGTAATCATATTAATGTGACTGCTGCGTTATCCCACTCAACCAATTAATAAAGCAAAAGT
>NZ_JBLKDA010000004.1:73555-280792 GCF_047530215.1 Enterobacter sp. 01-M-03-SI-ECC | reverse complement strand
CCTGGTATGACGACCGGCTGCCGCCGGATCGCTACGGGCAGTTTCAGAAACGCAGTTTTTCGGCGCTGACGCTGCGAAACCGGTTAATTCGTAACGACTGGGCAAAGGTGGTACTGCGGGTAATGATCGAGGCGGCTAAAGAGGCGGGGGTGAATTTCAAAGCTATGACAAATAATGACGAGGTACTGAATTTTCCTTCTGAGCTTTCAGCTTCGTGTGACAAAGCTCTGCAGATGGGAAAAGCGGCACGTGATGGCAAAGTGCCGCCTGCTTTTACCCCGCAGGAAATAAATATTCTGGCTCGTTCATATATCCACTGCTCTGCTAACTGGAACCCCGTGGTGAGAAATACCCGCGGTGAGATTCAGGGCGGTGCCGCACTGGCTGAACTTATCAGCTTTGTTAATCGCCCCGATGAAGAGTGGCGGCGTACGCGCTATAACATGGATGGAGAATCATTTTGAAACAACGCGGGTTAGGGCTTTTTTTAATTTTAACCACTCTCACAGGATGCCAGGCAGTGGCACCCACTGCCCCCGAAGAGACGGGCGGAATGCCTTACGGGAAATGGGACTTTGCTTTCTTCACCCCGAAAGCACTGTATGCCGAGGTCACGCAGGCGCTGGTGATTGATGAGAAGGGGGTGGTGTATACCTTCCGGACGCTGGACTCCGTGCAGGACAGTGCCGTTACCGTGGGAACATGGAGTAACCGGGTACGACGGAACGCCCAGTTTAACCAGGCGCGCCACCCGCCCGTGATGATGCTGTTCTGCTGGGATTCGGTCATCGACAAGAAGACCTATGAGACCCGGATAGTCTTTCCGGCGTCGCTCAGGACCAGAATGCAAATTCCGACCGGCAAGACCACAGCCGGCGCTACCGCCTGGTATAACACGCTGCTGATTGGCCTGGCCCCGGAAGGCCGTGTGCGTGTCTGGCTGCAGAACAGCCGTGGCGGGAATGATAACCTGCCGGTAGAGCCGCAGCGGCTCACCACGCTGTCCGGTGAAAAACTGGATGCCTGCAAATATGTTCCACCTCGCATTAATTTCAGTTATACCGTGCCTGACGGATACGATCGGGAGACAAAAGATTTCATCAAAGGCAAAACCTACCCGTACGGACAATGGTGAGGAAAACCAATGAAAAGGAGATTCACCGCAGTACTGGTCAGCCTCTCTCTGCTGACCGGCTGTCACACCGTAGGGCCTGCCACCCCCGAAGAGACGGGCGGAATGCCTTACGGAAAATGGGACTTTGCTTTCTTCACCCCGAAAGCACTGTATGCCTCCGTCACGCAGGCGCTGGTGATTGATGAGAAGGGGGTGGTGTATACCTTCCGGACGCTGGATGCAGTGCAGCCAAGTGCCGTTACCGTGGGAACATGGAATAACGAGGTGCGGCGGCATGCCCAGTTTAACAAGGCGCGCCACCCGCCCGTGATGATGCTGTTCTGCTGGGATTCGGTCATCGACAAGAAGACCTATGAGACCCGGATAGTCTTTCCGGCGTCGCTCAGGACCAGAATGCTGACCCCTACAGGCCAGGACTCATACGGGACCACGTGGTACGACACCCTGCTGATTGGCCTGGCCCCGGAAGGCCGTGTGCGTGTCTGGCTGCAGAACAGCGGGATTGGCGAGAACCTGCCGGTAGAGCCGCAGCGGCTCACCACGCTTTCCGGTGAAAAGCTGGATGCCTGTAAGGGAATTACTCAGCACCCATATGGTTATGCTTACTACGGAGAAACGCCGGAGTTTATCAAAGGCAAAACCTACCCGTACGGACAATGGTAAGGAAAACCAATGAAAAGGAGATTCACCGCAGTACTGGTCAGCCTCTCTCTGCTGACCGGCTGCCAGAAGAGATGCCCCTGGCCTTCAGGCTCAGGGGCGGTAAACTAGCAAAATCCGCTATCCGGTAAAACGCTATGCAATACCGCTGGCAAGGAAGGTTACTGTTGCGCTAACTGGTTGCGGCGATACTCCCCCTGCCGCTCCAGCATCCAGCCCGGATATTCCCGCGGCAGCGCGCTCACCGCATCAAGCTGCTTAAGCTCGTCCTCGCTTAAGCGGATCCCGGTTGCGGCAATGTTGTCGTCCAGCTGTTCAACGCGTTTCGCACCAATGATGACGCTGGTCACCGCTTTCTGATGCAGCAGCCACGCCAGCGCGATTTGCGCGACGGAGACGCCCTTGCTTTCGGCGATAACGCGCATCACGTCCACGCAGTCGAAGGCGCGATCTTTATTCACCGGCGGGAAGTCAAACTCCAGACGGCGACCACCGGCTTCGCTCTGCCCGTCGCGGCCATATTTCCCGCTCAGCAGGCCGCCCGCCAGCGGGCTCCAGACCATCAGCCCGACGCCTTCGCTCTGCATCATCGGCACCAGCTCGCGTTCCAGATCGCGCCCGGCGATAGTGTAATACGCCTGCAGCGAGGCGAAGCGCGCCAGCCCGAGCCGCTCGGAAATGCCCAGCGCTTTGGCAATCTGCCACGCCGCCCAGTTCGACACGCCGATGTAGCGCACGTGGCCGTGCTGCACCAGGTTATCCAGCGCGTACAGCGTCTCTTCAATCGGCGTGGCCGGGTCGAAGCCGTGTAGCTGGTAGAGATCGATATGATCGAGCTGCAGGCGGCGCAGGCTCTCCTTCACGCTGCTGACAATGTGATAGCGCGAGCTGCCGCGCGAGTTCACCCCTGCCGTCCCCGTTTCGCCGAACACTTTGGTGGCGACCACCACGTTCTCGCGGGGGATCTTCAGGTTCTTCAGCGCCTGACCGGTGATCTCCTCCGACCGCCCTTCCGAATAGACGTCCGCAGTATCGATAAAGTTGATCCCGGCATCCAGCGCGCGGCCCACCAGCTGTTCTGCTTCGCTCTGCTGGAGCTGTCCAATCTTGCCCCACATGCCGCCTTCACCGCCGAAGGTCATGGTGCCGAGGCACAGTTCAGAAACGAACAGACCGGTATTGCCCAGTTTTTGATAACGCATAAGATAATCCTCGCATGTCGTTTAAGGGGTACCCGATAGTTATACCCGCCCCTCGGCCATCGCGAATGTGGCGTTCCTGTCCGTTTCTTGCCCAATCCTCTGAATAGTTATCCGCGCGGGGCGTCGCCAAAGACGCTGTAATCCGGTAACTGCACCTGCTGATACGGTTCCCAGCCGCCGCCGAGGGCCTTGTAGAGTGCCACCAGATCGAGCGCGCTTTGCACCTGCGCCTGCGCGCGCTGCTGCTGGGCCTGGGCAAGCTGACGCTGGGCGTCCAGCACGTCGATAAAGCTGGCGATCCCCTGGCGGTAGCTGTCGCTCGCCAGATCGAAGGCGTTTTGCAGAGCGTCGATGGTTTTTGCCAGCCCTGCTTCACGCTGCTGGTCGGTGCGATAGCTCACCAGCGCATTTTCGACATCGCCAAGCGCGGTGAGCACCGTCTGGCGATAGTCCAGTACCGCCGCCCCCTGCTGCGCGCGCGCCACCTTGACGCTGGAGACCAGCCGTCCGCCCTGGAAAATGGGGATGGAGACCTGCGGGCCGAAGCTGTAAAAGTGGCTGCTCCAGTCGGTGAGCCAGTTGGTTTCGCTGTTGCGCAGGCCAAACTGCCCGGAGAGGGTAAAGCTCGGGAACAGCTCGGCCACCGAAACGCCGATTTGCGCCGTGGCGGCATGCAGGTTCGCCTCGGCTTCGCGCACGTCCGGACGGCGTCGCGCCAGCGTCGACGGTATGCCGGTCTGCACGATATCCGGCAAGGCTGGCATCGGTTGTACGCTTTGCAATTCCGCATCCAGCGCGCCCGGCGGCTTGCCGAGCAGGATCGCCAGGCCATTCATCGCCTGCCGCTCCTGCGCCTGGTACTGCGGCAGCTGTGCTTCAAGGTTGCCTAACTGCGCCCGGGCGTTTTCCACGTCCATCTGCGGCGACAGCCCGCCCCGCTGGCGGCTTTCGGTCAGATCCAGCGTCTGCTGGGCGCTTTTAATCTGGGTATTCAGCGTGGCGATAACGCTCTGCGCCCCGCGCAGCTGCAGCCATGCGCGCGCCACTTCCGCCTCCAGCGACACCAGCGCGTCGTTACGCTGCTCGATAGCGGCTTTCTGCTGCGCTTCGGCGGCTTCCACCTGACGGCGCACCTTGCCCCACAGGTCAATTTCCCACTGGGCGTCGAAGCTGCCCTGGTAGAGGTTAATCGGCTGCGTTAGCGGGCCCAGCGCGCCCTTCAGGTTGGGATCGATGCTATCCACCTGATCATATACGCCGTGGGATTTCAGCTCCCCTTCCAGGCCGAGCTGCTGGCGCGTCGCCTGCAGATTGCCGTTTACCGACGGGTAAAACGCCCCGCCCGCCTGGTTAATCTGCTCGCGCGCCCCGGCGATGCGCAGCACCGTCTGCTGCAGGGTCAGGTTCCCGGCGATGGCACGTTCCACCAGGCTGTCCAGCTGCGGCGAGCCGAAGGTCTTCCACCAGCGCGGGTTAGTCGCGGCGGAGGACGTTTGCGATTTCACCGCGCTGTCGCCCTTATCGTTCCAGTGCGTGACGGAAGGTGGTGCGGGCTGTTGGTAGTCCGGCCCAACGGCGCAGCCCACCAGCAGCATCATTATCATCAGGGGGTGTAAACGTCTGTGTATCATCAATGTGCTCCTGCACTCCCCTCGCTCTTAACCGGCGAGAGCAACAAACAAAACGGAATCAGCAACAGGGCCACGACGCTCAGGATGGTGAAGACGTCGATGTAGGCCAGAAAACGGGACTGCTCAATCATGGTCTGGTACAGGCGTCCAGTGGCGATGCCGGTGGGGTCACCCACCTGGGTGGTGAAGTTCTGGATCGCCTGCGCGCTTTCGCGTATCGCCAGCTGGAACTGCTCGTTAAACGGCGAGGCGTGGTACGCCAGATGCGCGCTGTGCGCCTGAGATCGTTCGGTGATGGCCGCCGTCGACAGCGAAATCCCAATCGAACCCGCCACGTTGCGGAACATGGTGAACAGCGCCGCCGCGTCGGCATTAAGCCGTCTCGGGATCGAAATAAAGGCAATGGTGGTGAGGGGCACAAACAGGAACCCCAGCCCGATCGACTGGGCGCTGCGGAACAGCACCAGCGTTTCGAAGTCGATATCCGGGGTCAGCGTGCGCGACCAGAAGAACGACACCGCCAGGCAGGTAAAGCCAAAGGCAATGATCCAGCGCGTCTGCACCACCGGCATCAGCTTCAATACCAGCGGGATGGTCAGCACGATCAGCACCGCGCCGGGCGACAGCACCAGCCCTGACCACGTCGCCGTGTAACCCAGATCCTGCTGCGCCAGCTGCGGAATCACCACCGAGCTGCCGTACAGGATCATCGCCATACCTGCCATCAGCAGGCTGGAGATAGCGAAGTTGCGGTCCTTCATGCAGTGCAGATCCACCACCGGCTTTTTGGCATACATCAGCCAGTAAATCGCGCCGATGATGCCGATCAGCGTTAATACCGCGAACGTGCGGGTAAAGTTCGAGTTAAACCAGTCCTCATCTTCCCCTCGGTCAAGCATCACCTGCAGACAGCCGAGCCCCAGGGCGATCAGGCCGATCCCCGTCCAGTCGATGCTCAGCTTCTCTTTTGACTTGCTCTCCCAGGGCGGATCCTCCAGCAGCTGATAGATTGCCAGCACCGTGACAATCCCCACCGGAATGTTGATAAAGAACACCCAGCGCCAGGAGTAGTTGTCGGTGATCCAGCCCCCCAGCGTCGGGCCAAGCACCGGCGCAACGATGATCGCGATGGAAGAAAGCCCGAACGCTTTGCCCCTGTCCTCCGGCTTGAAGTAGTCGAGCAGCACCGACTGCTGCGTGGGCTGCAGCCCGCCGCCAAAAAAGCCCTGCATCACGCGGAACAGGATGATCTGCCACAGCTCGGTGGCGATGCCGCAGAGGAACGAGCAGACGGTGAACATCACGATGCAGATCAGGAAGAACTGCTTGCGGCCAAACACCCGGCTCAGAAACGCCGAAATGGGCAGCACGATGCCGTTCGCCACCAGATAGCTGGTTAACACCCAGGTAGATTCGTCATAGCTGGACGAGAGCGAGCCCGCCACGTGGGGCAGCGCCACGTTGACGATAGTGGTATCCAGAATTTCCATAAACACCGCCAGGGTGACGACAATCGCCACCGCCCACGGATTGCTGGCGGGTTTCCAGCTGTCGTGGCCGTGATCCGTCATTCGACCGTCACCTTCGGCGCCACCGACAGGCCCAGCGGCAGCGGTTTGCTGGCATCGAGTCCCTTATCAATGACGATTTTCACCGGCACGCGCTGCACGATTTTAACAAAGTTACCGGTGGCATTTTCTGCCGGGAAGGCAGAGAAGCGCGAGCCGCTGCCCTGCTGAATACTGTCAACGTGGCCCTCAAGCGCCATGTCAGGCCACGCGTCAACGGACACCGTGACCTTGTCGCCGGGCTTCATGCGCTCAAGCTGAGACTCTTTGAAGTTCGCCACCACCCACACGTTCGTGGAAACCAGCGAGAACAGCGCGGTGCCCGCCTGCACCAGCGTGCCGGGCTGCACGTTGCGTTTGGTGACAAACCCGTCGAACGGGGCGCGGACTTCGGTATAGGAGAGGTTCAGGTTGGCCGTTTCCAGCTGCGCTTTAGCCTGCTCAACCTGACGCTCGCGCGCTTCCACGTTGGTTTCCTGCTGGCGGATTTGCAGCTGTACCTGCTCTGCCACTTCCAGCTGCGCCTGCGCGCTGGCCAGGCCAGCCTGGGCGCTGCGCAGCTGGGCGTTTGCGGAATCAATGCTTTGCTGGGTGGTCGCTCGCGGGTCGACGCCGCGCTGGCGACGGTACTCCGCCTGCGCGTTCGCCAGATCGGCCTGCGCTTTCAGCACCTGCGCTTTGGCTTCGTCACGCTGGGCGGGATACTGCACTTTTGAGAGCGCCAGCTGCGCCTGGGCCTGATGCAGCTGGGCGATAGCCAGGCCAAGCTGGGCCTGGGCCTGATCGCGCTGTGCGGTGGTGTCACGCGGATCGATGACCACCAGCAGATCGCCCTTTTTCACGCGCTGGTTATCGCGCACCCGCAGCTCGGTGACGTAGCCCGCCGTTTTGGGGGCAATCGTCACCACGTCGCCGTCGGTAAAGGCGTCGTCTGTCGTCTCTTCGTTACGGGTTAAAAGCCACCAGACCAGGGCCACAATGACCATCACCACCACGACAATGCCGAGGATAATTAATGGTTTTTTGCCCGGGCGCTTACGCTCATTATTGTTTTTGTCCTGCTCGTCAGCAGGCGGGTTTTGTTCTTCAGCCATAGTTCAGCAACGGTCCTGTCAGTGAGCGGCATCACGCTATGCCGTTCACTAAAGCTAGGACGTTGCTATACGTTTGCCAGGAAAAACTGACAAATTGCGCACTATATGAGAAGGAATAGTCCGAAACCGATCGCCGCGGCCCATACCAGCATAGGAATTGACCAGAGATGGAAGCGCCACCAGATACGACGATCGTTAGCCATACGCAGGGCAATCAGGTTTGCCAGCGAGCCGGGCAGCAGCCCAAACCCGCCGATGTTAACGGCCCAGGCCAGCAGGGTATCGGGCGGAACGTAGTTGAGCAGCAGAATGGTGGAAGGCACGTTGCTGATAAACTGCGACAGGCCGATCGCCGTCAGCCACAGCCCCGGCTGAGACAGCGTGCTGACGCCGTGCAGCACGTTCTGCAGCACCGGAAGCTGGATGAGAAGATGCACGTCGATAAACATCGCCATAAAGACCAGCAGCAGCGTCCAGTCCACGCTGACCAGCACGCGGCGCGCCAGCACGACAAAGCCTGCGGCGACGAGCAGAACGCCCGCCAGCTCAACCTTCAGCTCCAGCGCGAACAGAAAGACGATGTATAGCCCGAGGCAGCTCCACACCAGGCGCGGCTGCCACTGCGGGCCCGCCGTGCCGCTGTGGTACTGCAGTTTTTTATCCGGAAACGCAAACCAGCATACCGCCAGCAGCGACAGCATCATCACCAGCGCCAGCGGGGCCATCTGCCAGGTGAAGGCGGCGAACGACAGGCCGGAACGTCCCCAGAGCAGGATATTTTGCGGGTTGCCGATCGGCGTCAGGAGCGAGCCGGCATTGACGGCCAGCGCTTCAAAGATGATGAGCCGGCTAACCGGGATTTCGCACAGCTTACGCAGCGTAAGCGTGAGGGGCACGATGATAAACAGCGCCACGTCGTTGGTCAGAAACGTCGACAGCAGCGCGGCGGAGAACACCATAAACAGGGACAGCCTGCGTTCGGTGGCAAAGCGACGCACCATTTTACGACCCAGCACGTCAAAATAGCCGCTCAGCTCGACCCCTTTGGTGAGCATCATCAGGCCGCTCAGGGTAATGATGGTGCGCCAGTCAATCGCGGCGGGCCAGGCGTGTGGGGCAAACGGCACAAAGAGACTTAACCCTGCGCCAATGATGAGTAAGAGATGGAAGAAACGATCGCGTGCCAGGGCCTGCAGTCCAGGGATTTTCATTCAGCGGAGGGACCATATTTAAGGGTAAATTCGCGAAACTTCACCAGCGTCTCTTCGCTGACGTGGTGTTCCATGCCTTCCGCATCCCGGCGGGCGATCTCCGGGCTGACGCCCAGCACCAGTAAAAAATTCTCGACAAGCTGATGGCGCTCGCGGCTCTCCTGCGCGAGTTTCTCCCCTTCCGGCGTCAGAAACACGCCGCGCCAGGGGATCATTTCAATTAAGCCCACGGAGGCCAGGCGTTTTAACATTTTAGCCACAGTAGGCTGCGACACCCCCAGCCTGGCGGCCATATCGACCTGGCGCGCTTCACCAACCTCACGAATCAGATCGGAAATGAGTTCAACATAATCATCAATCAGTTCACGCCGGTGCGCTTCACGGACCTGACGAAAACCTTCGACATGTTCTTCAACATTCACCAGCTGCGTCGTTTTTTTAATGGTTGGCTTACCTGCGCGACGGTTCATTGTACTTCCTCAGTGGGGTGACGCTTCCAGCGCCCGGTATCGAGAGCGCACATTGTAAACCATCCCTAAGCAAGCACAAAAAATTAACGAAATAGCCATAGCTATACAATATAGCCTGTGCTATATCTGTATGTAATGCAGTCACCCTTCACGGATCGAAGGGATCAAAACTCAGGAGGTCTTATGAACGAATTCAAGAGGTGCATGACCGTGTTTACCCACTCACCCTTTAAAGTGCGCTTAATGCTGTTGAACATGCTGTGCGATATGTTTAACGGCAAACCGCATCAGGACGACAAACCTTCCCACTAAGCGGCGTTGCGGTACGCCGCTTCATTTTTTCGTCACAATCTCGCAGTAAACTGGCTTCCAGCCGCCCTATTCCCGATCTTTTTTACGGATTTGCAATCCCCTTCGCAAAACATCTGCTTAGCAACTGTTGATATTCT
Organism: Enterobacter sp. 01-M-03-SI-ECC; assembly: GCF_047530215.1. NCBI lineage: Bacteria > Pseudomonadati > Pseudomonadota > Gammaproteobacteria > Enterobacterales > Enterobacteriaceae > Enterobacter > Enterobacter sp. 01-M-03-SI-ECC. The sequence continues at coordinate 271,372 of NZ_JBLKDA010000004.1, read as the reverse complement.
TTAGCGCTCGCACTATCTTCTTGCAGCCCTGCACAATTTGCGGCTCGCTGAAGCGGACCCCATTCCCTCTCCACGCACTGTCAGGCAGGTTATGACCCTTGACGCCAGGGTGAGCACATGGCGTTTTCATCCATGATAGTGACCTATGAATGTAACCCTGATAGATACCGTTGTGACCCGCAGCCGGGCCTTAAGCCCGTGGACGGGGTTTTACTTTTTGCAGTCATTACTGATTAACTTTGCGCTGGGTTATCCCTTTAGTCTGCTCTACGCGGTGGCCTTCACCTGCATTCTGCACGTGCTGTGGCGCTCTGCGCCGCGCGTGCAAAAAGCGTTAATCGGGATCTGTTCGCTGGTTGCTGCACTCTATTTTCCGTTTGGTCAGGCTTACGGCTCACCAAACTTTAATACCCTGCTGGCGCTGCACTCGACCAATATGGAAGAGTCGACGGAGATCCTGACCATCTTCCCGTGGTACAGCTACGTGGTGGGGCTCTTTATCTTCGCGTTGGGCGTTATCGCCATCCGCCGCCAGTCGGGCGAGAAAAAGTCCTGGGGTAAGATCGAACTACTCTGTCTGGTATTCAGCGTTGCCGTGGCGTTCGTCGCCCCCATCCAGAATATTCCCTGGGACGGCAAGCTAAGGCTTATTAATATCGGCTATCCGGTATTCCGCTTCGTGAAAGATGTCGTGGTGAATAATAAAGAGGTTCTCGACGAGCAGGCGCGCATGGCCGAACTTTCCAATATGAAGGACACCTGGAACGTGCTGGCCGTTAAGCCGAAATATCACACCTACGTGGTGGTGATTGGCGAAAGCGCGCGTCGCGATGCCATGGGCGCCTTCGGCGGACACTGGGATAACACCCCGTTTGCGAGTTCGGTCAAAGGCACGCTGTTTACCGATTACGTCGCGGCCAGCGGCTCGACGCAGAAATCGCTCGGCCTGACGCTTAATCGGGTCGTCGACGGTAAACCGCAGTATCAGGATAATTTTGTCACCCTGGCAAACCGCGCCGGTTACCAGACCTGGTGGTTCTCCAATCAGGGGCAAATTGGCGAATACGATACGGCTATCGCCAGTATCGCCAAACGTGCTGACGAGGTGCAGTTCCTGAAAAACGGCGACTTTGAAGCCGACAAAAACACCAAAGACGAGGCGCTGTTGAAGATGACGGCCCAGGTCTTCGCCACCCCGCGCACCCAGCCGCAGCTGATCGTCCTGCACCTGATGGGGTCCCATCCGCAGGCCTGCGATCGGACCGGCGGCAAGTATGCGGAGTTCGTGCAGTCCAAAGAGACGTCCTGTTATCTCTACACCATGACGCAAACCGACGACCTGCTCAGCAAGCTGTACGATCAGCTACGCAACACGGGCGACAGCTTCTCGATGGTCTATTTCTCGGATCACGGGCTGGCGTTTAAGGAGCGCGGCAAAGAGGTGCAGTATCTGGCACACGATGACAAGTTCCAGCAGAACTTCCAGGTGCCGTTTATGGTGCTGTCGAGCGATGATAAAACGCATCGCGTTATTAAAGCGCGTCGTTCGGCAAATGATTTCCTGCAGTTCTTCTCACAGTGGACGGGGATTACGGCCGAGCAGATAAAAAATGCTTACCCGTTTGTCTCTAACAAGAAAGCTCCCCCAGTTTACGTTACCAACTTTAAGTTACAGAAAGTTGACTACAACCATCTGGGTACGGATATTTTTGATATTAAGAGTAAGTAAGCTGAGCGGTCTGATGCCCTCACCCTGGCCTTCTCCCACGGGGCTGGGGAATCCCCAGTAATTTTTTTACCTGAAGCGACGTATCTAGCATCAGGATTATGAATGCCTTACAGCAATGACCTGGTCCGGCTGTAAATCGCCGAAGCGTTTCCTGCAGGCCGGGGCGAGGCGCATGGATGCGCCGAGAGGGCGGGCTTTACAGGGACGTTACCTCCGCCCGTCCCCGATAAGCCGGAAGGAATAAGCTGAGGGCACCGCGAAGCGGCGATTTACCGCCGGGAGCCCGGGTCGCCAGGGTGGTGGCGATTGAGCCACCCTGGCACGTTCACCGGTCATGTTGTTACAGAGTAGCAAGGAACATAAAGTGAACGGAATGACCTCCACAGCCGTATGTTCCCCCTCACCCCAGCCCTCTCCCTCAAGGGAGAGGGGGTCGTCCGTGCAGGCATTATTTTGTGGGGATCCCTCAGACCACGGGTAGAGGGAATAAACACTAAAAACGGCAACCTGAGGTTGCCGTTTTGCTTTGACCTTGAAAAAAAATCCGCCACAGTGGGCGGATTTTTTATTTAATCACCGAAGTGATTAGAAGCGGTAACCTACGCCCGCGATCCAGGTGCCAACGTCAACGTTGCGGATACGGCTCTGCTCATAGGAGAAGTCCAGAGCAACGTCCTGGATTGGGTTGAACTGCAGGCCTGCGCCATAGGAGAAGCCGTAGTCGCTGTTGCTTGCAGTGCGGTTCAGACCCTGGTTTTCGGTCTGCTGGAATTTACCGTAGCCAACACCCACAACACCGTAGATGCTTGCCCAGTCGTTCAGACGGTAAGCTGGACCAGCAGTGATACCGTAGTACTGGCCTTTGTTGTACGCGCCGTTTTCAGAACGATCTTTCTCGGTGTAGGTGAAAGAACCGATCACGCCCAGTGGGTTGTTATCCTGCTCGTAGCGATACTTCAGGTTGAAGCCGTTAGCTTTGTTCATCACGCCCTGATAGTCGCTCTGAGCGTAACCACCAGTAACAGTAGAAGTCGCAGCTACAGCGGTACCTGCGGAAACAGCCAGTACAGCGGCCAGTGCTGAAAGACATGCAATTTTTTTCATAACCACCTCAAATGTGATCCAAGTAAGTCCGTAAGTTTTAAATATATCAAAAAAATTTGCGAAACTCTTTGTGATTCGTGATGTCTAATGAAACTTTTCCTGTAACAGAACGTTTCCAGCATCAGCTATCTCTTTCAAATCACATGCAATTTTCACTACTAAATGCGCATAGTGCGCGTACGCGCCGTTACATTCATCCAGATTATTCCTAATCTGACAGGCGATAAATCCACCAGCGCGTCATCATTTTACGGATTTGACGGGCTTTTTTTTCAACCGTACCTCAACCGTAGCCGCATATTTCCTTTACACTGCAACCTTTACTTCATTTGACATAAGCTGACAGGAGAAAGGATGCCTGGGTTATCCCGCACGTCATCGGTCTGGTTGCCGGTCGCAGTCATACTCATTGCCATGTTGTCCATTCAAAGCGGCGCTTCGCTTGCAAAATCGCTTTTCCCGCTGGTTGGCGCGCCCGGGGTGACCGCCCTGCGTATTGCGCTGGGCACGGCAATACTGGTGATCATTTTTAAACCCTGGCGTCTGCGCTTCAAAAAAGAGCAGCGTTTACCCCTGCTGTTTTATGGGCTCTCCCTGGGGGCGATGAACTACCTGTTTTACCTCTCCATCCAGACGATACCGCTCGGTATTGCCGTCGCGCTGGAGTTTACCGGCCCGCTGGCGGTGGCGCTCTTCTCCTCCCGACGTCCGGTCGATTTTATCTGGGTCGTGTTAGCCGTTCTGGGCTTATGGTTCCTGCTTCCCCTGGGCCAGAGCGTCGCTGAGGTCGATCTGACGGGTGCCGCCCTGGCGCTGGGTGCAGGCGCCTGCTGGGCCGTCTATATCCTCACCGGCCAGCGTGCAGGCGAAGAGCACGGTCCGGCAACGGTGGCGCTGGGCTCCCTGATTGCGGCCATCGTGTTTGTGCCCATCGGCATGGCGCAGGCGACCGAATCTATCTGGCAATGGTCCGTTATGCCCGTCGGGCTGGCGGTCGCGATCCTCTCTACCGCACTCCCCTACTCTCTGGAGATGATAGCCCTTACGCGTCTGCCGACACGCATATTTGGCACCCTGATGAGCATGGAGCCTGCGCTCGCCGCCATCTCCGGGATGGTGTTTCTTGGCGAAACCCTGACATTGACCCAGACGCTGGCGCTCTGCTCGATTATCGCGGCATCCATGGGCTCGACGCTCACCATGCGCCCGGAACCTAAAGTTGAGAAGGTGGATATCAACTAAAGCCATATATTCTGCATGGCCTCCACGCCATGCAGAATAAAGGCCAGAAAGACGCTCGTTATAATTTCTTACACACTTTGCGCTATTTTCAAAATATCCCTCTGAATTTTCTCCCCGATTCTGAAATTAAGATTGATCTGTATCAATTTTAAAATTATCAATAATAATCAACACATTAAATTCACAACCTCCTTCTCGCTATTAAACCGATAGGCACAGCCAAACCGCAGACAAAAAATCCGGTGCTATACTTAGTTCCGTAATTACCTGGGACATAAACATCAAGAGGATATGAGATTATGAGTACCGCTAAACTGGTGAAAACGAAAGCGTCTAATCTGCTTTATACCCGTAACGATGTATCGGATAGCGACAAAAAGGCGACCATTGAGTTGCTGAATCGCCAGGTGATCCAGTTCATCGATCTTTCGCTGATCACCAAACAGGCCCACTGGAATATGCGCGGTGCAAACTTTATTGCCGTTCATGAAATGCTGGATGGCTTCCGCACAGCACTGGTTACCCACCTCGACACGATGGCTGAACGCGCCGTTCAGTTAGGCGGCGTAGCGCTGGGCACCACGCAGGTGATTAACAGCAAAACGCCACTGAAGAGTTACCCGCTGGATATCCATACCGTTCAGGATCACCTGAAAGAGCTGGCGGACCGCTACGCGATTGTGGCAAACGATGTGCGCAAAGCGATTGGCGAAGCCAAAGACGAAGATACTGCCGATATTTTCACCGCAGCGTCCCGCGACCTGGATCAGTTCCTGTGGTTTATCGAATCTAACATCGAGTAATCCATACGAATTTTCTATCAAACCCTCGCCCTCCGGTGAGGGTTTTGCACATCTATGGTGCACACTTTTTGCCTGAGACCGTGCAAAAGTGAAGAAATTGTAATAATCACCTCACACAACCGTTAACGAAAGATTGTTTTTTCGTCAGAATGGACGCTAAATATCTCCCCGTCAGTTGAGCCAAACGGAGTGCACCAAAACAGTGCTCCACTTTGGTGCAACAACACCTCATTGCCCCGTTTATTGTGCAATGCATGACATCATCCCCTTTGCAAAACAACAGCTTGTAAAGTTGGCACGATTTTTTCATTGTGCCACCTGTTCTCGCAGGGGATCGCCCCGTGGATATAAAAGGAAATGCTATGAAGTCTGTATTAAAAGTTTCACTGGCTGCACTTACCCTGGCTTTTGCAGTGTCTTCTCAGGCTGCCGACAAACTGGTTGTGGCGACCGACACGGCGTTCGTTCCGTTTGAATTCAAACAGGGTGATAAATACGTTGGTTTTGATGTGGACCTGTGGGCCGCAGTCGCAAAAGAGCTCAAGCTGGATTACACCCTGAAGCCGATGGACTTCAGCGGCATCATCCCGGCGCTGCAAACGAAGAACGTCGATCTGGCGCTGGCGGGCATCACCATCACCGACGAACGTAAAAAAGCGATCGACTTCTCTGACGGCTACTACAAAAGCGGCCTGCTGGTGATGGTCAAAGCCGATAATAACGACGTAAAAAGCGTGAAAGATCTCGACGGCAAAGTGGTGGCAGTGAAGAGCGGCACCGGTTCTGTTGATTACGCGAAAGCCAATATCAAAACCAAAGACCTGCGTCAGTTCCCAAACATCGACAACGCATATATGGAACTGGGCACCAACCGTGCCGACGCGGTTCTGCACGACACGCCTAACATCCTGTACTTCATCAAAACCGCTGGCAACGGCAAGTTCAAAGCCGTTGGCGAGTCTCTGGAAGCCCAGCAGTACGGTATCGCGTTCCCGAAAGGCAGCGACGACCTGCGCACCAAAGTGAACGGCGCGCTGAAAACGCTGAAAGAGAACGGCACCTATAACGAAATCTACAAAAAATGGTTCGGCACCGAGCCTAAATAATTTTACCTGAATTCAGGTTTGTAACGCCCGGTGGCGCTGCCGCTTACCGGGCCTACGTTTTTCGTTTTTCACCACGGTATACAGGAATACATCATGCAGTTTGACTGGAGCGCCATCTGGCCTGCCATTCCACTCTTGCTTGAAGGCGCTAAAATGACCCTGTGGATTTCGGTCCTGGGTCTGGTTGGCGGGTTGATTATCGGTCTTGTCGCCGGTTTCGCCCGCACCTACGGCGGCTGGATTGCAAACCACATCGCACTGGTTTTCATCGAAGTGATCCGCGGCACCCCCATCGTCGTGCAGGTCATGTTCATCTACTTCGCCCTGCCGATGGCGTTCACCGATCTGCGCATCGACCCGTTCAGCGCAGCCGTCGTGACCATTATGATCAACTCGGGCGCCTACATTGCGGAAATTACCCGCGGTGCGGTGCTGTCGATTCATAAAGGCTTCAGTGAAGCGGGTCTGGCGTTAGGCCTTTCACGTCGCGAAACGATCCGCCACGTTATTCTGCCGCTGGCGCTGCGCCGCATGCTGCCGCCGCTCGGCAATCAGTGGATCATCAGCATTAAAGATACGTCGCTGTTCATTGTTATCGGCGTGGCCGAGCTGACCCGTCAGGGGCAGGAGATCATTGCCGGCAACTTCCGCGCGCTGGAAATCTGGAGTGCGGTGGCCGTTGTCTACCTGATCATTACTCTGGTTCTGAGCTTTGTTCTGCGTCGTCTTGAAAGAAGGATGAAAATCCTGTGATTGAATTTAAAAACGTTTCCAAGCACTTTGGCCCAACCCAGGTGCTGCACAATATCGATCTGAACATCCAGCAGGGTGAAGTGGTGGTCATTATCGGGCCATCCGGATCCGGTAAATCCACCCTGCTGCGCTGCATCAACAAGCTGGAAGAGATCACCAGCGGCGACCTGATCGTCGACGGCCTGAAGGTGAACGACCCGAAAGTGGACGACCGTCTGATTCGTCAGGAAGCGGGCATGGTGTTCCAGCAGTTCTACCTCTTTCCGCACCTCACGGCGCTGGAGAACGTGATGTTTGGCCCGCTGCGCGTGCGCGGTGCCAGCAAAGCGGCGGCAGAAGCGCTGGCCAAAGATCTGCTGGCGAAGGTCGGCCTGGCTGAACGCGCGCACCACTACCCTTCCGAGCTGTCCGGCGGTCAACAGCAGCGCGTGGCGATTGCTCGCGCCCTGGCGGTTAAACCGAAAATGATGCTGTTTGATGAGCCAACTTCAGCACTCGACCCGGAGCTGCGCCACGAAGTGCTGAAGGTCATGCAGGATCTGGCGGAAGAAGGGATGACGATGGTTATCGTGACCCACGAAATCGGCTTTGCCGAGAAAGTGGCCTCCCGCCTGATCTTCATTGATAAAGGCCGCATCGCGGAAGACGGTAACCCGCAGGAATTGATTGCGAACCCGCCGAGCCAGCGTTTGCAGGAGTTCCTGCAGCACGTCTCCTGATTATTCACTTCACACGTAAGCCGGGCATGCCCGGCTTTTTTACGCCAGATTGTTCCCAAAAATCCCCCACCTCGCCCCGACCTCTATACTTATCATTTTGTTCGACATTTTCACCGGAGGACGCCGTGCCGTGGATCCTGTTGCTGTTGATTAGCCTGTTTAGTGCGCCATCGTTCGCCGTCGCCATCCCCGGCGTGACCACCGGAACAACCGCCAGCCAGCAAACTACCCCCCCTCCGGAACCGGATGTCGAACAGAAAAAAGCCGCCTACGGCGCCCTTGCCGACGTGCTTGAGAACGACACCTCCCGGCAGGAACTGATTGGCCAGCTGCGGAAAGTGGCCGCCACGCCGTCGCAGGAGTCGGTGCCCACCCTCACCCCGCCGCAGGTGGAAGAGCAAAAAACGGTGCTGGAAAACGTCACCGACGTGAGCCGACACTATGGTGAAGCGCTCTCCTCGCGCTTTGCTCAGCTCTACCGCAACCTGATTGGCTCCCCGCATAAGCCGTTCAACCCACAAACGTTCACCGCCGCCGCCACGCAGTTCCTGATGCTGGCCGGTGCAGTATTCCTGTTCTACTGGCTGGTGCGCCTGTGCGCGTGGCCGCTGTACCGCAAAATGGGGCAATGGGGACGCAGAAAGAATCAGCAGAAGAGCAGCTGGCTGCACCTGCCGTTAATGATAGCCTCAGCGTTTATCATCGACTTACTGCTGCTGGCGCTGACGCTGTTCTTAGGCCAGCTGCTGGCCGACAGGCTGAACGCGGGCAACAAAACCATCGCCTTTCAGCAGTCGCTTTTCCTCAATGCCTTTGCCCTGATTGAGTTCTTCAAGGCGCTGCTGCGGCTGCTCTTTTGTCCGCGCGTCCCGGCGCTGCGTCCTTTCTCCATCCGGGATGAAACCGCGAAGTACTGGGCGCTGCGCCTCAGCGTGCTCAGCGGGTTGATTGGCTACGGCCTGCTGGTTGCCGTGCCGATCATCTCCAACCAGGTGAACGTCCAGTTTGGCGCGCTGGCAAACGTCATTATCATGCTCTGCATCACCGTCTGGTCGCTGTACCTGATCTTCCACAATAAAAAGACCATCACGGAGAGCCTGCTGCATCTGGCCGATCGCTCCCTGTCGTTCTTCAGCCTCTTTATTCGCGCGTTCGCCCTGGTGTGGCACTGGCTGGCAAGCGCTTACTTCATCGTGCTGTGCTTCTTCTCGCTGTTCGACCCGGGAAATAGCCTGAAATTTATGATGGGGGCGACGTTCAAAAGCCTGGCGATTATCGGCATCGCGGCGTTTGTGTCCGGCCTGCTGTCGCGCTGGATCTCGAAAACCATCACCCTGTCGCCGCAGGTACAGCGGAATTACCCGGAGCTGCAAAAGCGGGTTAACGGCTGGATGTCGGTGTCGCTCAAGGTGGCGCGCATTCTCACCGTCTGCGTGGCGATTATGCTGCTCCTGAATGCGTGGAGCCTGTTTGATTTCTGGAACTGGCTGCACAACGGCGCGGGCGAAAAGACGGTCGATATTTTAATTCGTATCGCCCTGATCCTGTTCTTCTCTGCCGTCGGCTGGACGCTGCTGGCGAGCCTGATTGAGAACCGTCTGGTATCGGATATTCACGGCAGGCCACTGCCCAGCGCGCGGGCAAGAACGCTGTTAACCCTGTTCCGCAACGCGCTGGCGGTGATTATCAGCACCATTACCATCATGATTGTGCTCTCGGAAATCGGCGTGAATATCGCCCCGCTGCTGGCGGGTGCCGGTGCCCTGGGTCTGGCCATCTCCTTCGGGTCGCAAACGCTGGTGAAGGATATTATTACCGGCGTATTTATCCAGTTTGAGAACGGGATGAACACCGGCGATCTGGTGACTATCGGGCCGTTAACCGGCACCGTGGAGCGGATGTCGATTCGTTCGGTGGGCGTGCGTCAGGACACCGGGGCGTACCACATCATTCCCTGGTCTTCGATCACCACCTTCGCCAACTTTGTGCGCGGCATCGGTTCCGTGGTGGCGAACTACGATGTGGATCGTCATGAGGATGCCGATAAAGCGAAGCAGGCGCTGCGCGATGCGGTAGAAGAGCTGATGCAGATGGAGGATATTCGCGGGCTGGTGATTGGCGAGCCGTCGTTTGCCGGCATCGTTGGGCTGACGAACACGGCATTTACCCTGCGCGTGTCGTTCACCACCCAGCCGCTGAAGCAGTGGACGGTGCGCTTTGCGCTCGACAGCATGGTGAAAAAACACTTTGACCTGGCGAACGTGCGGATGCCGGTACAGACGTATCAGGTGTTGCCGCCGCCCGCCTCGCCGCTGCCGCCGCAGGAGCCGACGCTGTAGCCTGGTTGCCGGGTGGCGGCTTCGCCTTACCCGGCCTACGACGGAGGGCTATTTGCGACGTTTGTTGTTGTCCATAAACGTCCAGGCAATAAAGCGGCTCTGCTTCTGGCCCTGCGCCATCTCTTTTTTCACCACCTTAACGGCGCCCGCTTCGGTGAGCGCACGGTAGAGCGGCGGCAGGTTATCCCCGCGGGAAACCAGCGTGGTGAACCATTTTACCTGGCGACCAAACTGTTTGCTTTCCGCAATCATGCGCAGGATAAACGCCACTTCGCCCCCTTCACACCAGAGCTCCTGCTGCTGACCGCCGAAGTTCAGCGCGGCGTCTTCAGCCTGCCCCAGGTTACGACGCTTGCGCTCGCTGCCCGCGCGGGCCGCTGCCGCCGAATCGTGGAACGGCGGGTTGCACATCGTGGCGTCATAGCTTTCGTTTTTGTGAATAATGCCGTTGAAGATCGACGCCGGGTCTTTCTGACGACGCAGGCGAATGGCGCGGCTGAGTCCCGGGTTCGCGTTGATAATCGCCTGCGCGCTGGCAAAGGCCTCGTCACCGATTTCGCTTCCGGTAAAGCGCCACTGATAGTCGTGCGCGCCGATGAGCGGGTAGATCAGGTTCGCCCCGGTGCCAATATCCAGAATGGTGGCCTGCTGCGGAACGACACCCTCATTGCCTTCGGCAAGAAGGTCGGCAAGGTGATGAACGTAGTCAGCGCGGCCCGGCACGGGTGGACAAAGAAAGCCTTCCGGAATATCCCAGTGCGCCACACCGTAAAAATGCGCCAGCAGGGCTTTATTCAGCATTTTTACCGCCTGCGGGTCCGCAAAGTTGACCGAGGGTTCGCCCGCTGGGGTCTGAACAATGAAGTTCTGCAGCGGCGGGCAGCTCTGGCATAACGCATTCATGTCGTAGCGGCTGCGGTGGCGATTTCGCGGGTGCAATCCCGGCTTTTGGGCAGTCATGGCATTCTCCTTTAAACAGCGGCGTAAGATACCCTTTGCTGGCCCAACGGTAAATCTTTCTCTGCGACGCTCAAAAACTCACCATAAATCAACTACCTTTATGTCTATGATCCGTCAGTAAATTGTCAATTTATATCGTTCAAAAAATAAGCAGATCATCATCAAATATTTGCGCTAAGTCACATTCGTCTGGCTTCTAAACTTATAGGGAATCACCTGTTGTTCCCTCATGAGGATGTGATTATGAAAAAGTACCTGACCCTTGCTGTTATCGCAGCCGCTCTGGCGACCGCGTCCTTCTCTGCCATGGCCGTTCAGTCACTGACCCAGAGTACTGACACCAGCCAGCTGCGTCCTGCGGGCACCGTCTCGGTGAGCCGCGCCAGCAACCTTGACGATCTTCAGGCTAAGCTCGCCGAAAAAGCCCGCCAGGAAGGTGCAAAAGGATTCGTGGTGAACGCCGCCGGCGGAGATAACCATATGTACGGCACGGCAACCATTTATAAATAACCTGCCTCTTCTGTAAGACTGCATCTGTCCAACGGGTGCAGTTCTCTTCCCTCTTCGCCTTGATTGTTTATTTTTTAACCCCATCTAAACTGTAGGGCTTAACCGATATCAGGAGGACGCCATGGCTTCCGGCTGGGCAAATGACGACGCTGTTAACGAACAGATCAACAGTACAATTGAAGATGCGGTTGCGCGGGCCCGCGGTGAAATTCCGCGCGGTGAAAGCTTAACGGAGTGCGAAGAATGCGGAGAACCTATTCCTGAGGCACGCCAAAAAGCCATCCCGGGCGTAAGGTTATGCATTGCCTGCCAGCGGGATAAAGATTCGAAAAACAGCTCACATTCAGGATATAATCGCAGAGGATCGAAAGACAGCCAGTTACGTTGACTTGCATTTACCTAAGTTAACGTTGCTGAGGCCTACCTTTACGCTCACGCTTTTTAGCGAACCGCGTGGCAAAATGTGCCATTCACCTTTCTTCTGTAAAGCGCATCCGCAAGAAGTGTAAAGCGGTACTTTGAATTTATTAATATTCAATAAGTTATTTGTCATTCAATTTTTTTGAGCGACCACGTCAATTCTCTTCGATTTTATCCCTCGCGAAAAACCGTGATACTTATCACATCGACGAGACATCGTCCCCTTAACAGAAACACCTGCGAGAGATTAATTATGAAAACCATCAAATATGCTGTTGCTGCTGTTGCCCTGTCCGCTCTGTCTTTCGGCGCTTTCGCCGTTGAGCCGGTTTCTTCTACTCAGGCGCAGAATATGAACAAAGTTGGTGTGGTCAGCGCTGATGGCGCCACCACGCTGGACGGCCTGGAAGCCAAACTGGCTGAGAAAGCGGCTGCTGCCGGTGCAAGCGGATACACCATCACCTCCGCTAACGGCAATAACAAGCTGAGCGGCACCGCGGTTATCTACAAATAATCACCTGAATGAATGCTGTACCCTCACCAAACCCTCAGGTGAGCTGCTCCAACCCTCATTGACCCTGTTGTTTGTTACCCTTGCTTGCCCGTCCGCCACTGGACGGGCTTTTTTTTGCCTAAAATGCCGCTTCGACGCGCGTCAGACCGGCCTCGACCGTCTCCACTTCCCCGGTCGCCAGCAGGCAGCAGGCCATCTGCAGCTTGATGGAGTGCGGCACCGGCACGTTTCCGGCAAGACACTGCTCAATCCACTTCGCGGTGGTGAAGGGATCTTTCGCCTCCGGCAGAATAACGCCGCTGTTCTCTTCCCCCCGCTCAAGCGCTATGCGCGTTCCCGCCGCGTCGATCAGCATTATTTGCGGGCAGCGCTGCGGATTAGCGTAGACCTCCCCTTCCGTGCCGTGCATCAGCAGCGCGTTGCCGCCAATCTCTTCAAAGAATTTCCCCACGCGCCCCACGTATTCCGGGTGCGAAACGCTGGACAGGCGCAGCGCAGCGTTTTCGGCAAACGGCGTGGCCAGCTTCGCCAGGGTGTGGGCGCTGTTACGCACGCCCATTCGCCAGCGCATAGCGAGCTGCTTTTCCAGCGGCGGGCAAAGCGCCCTCACGGGAATGTAGACCGGATGATGGCTATCAAGCTTCGCCTGCGCCTGCCCGGCGTGGAGAGTCGGTTCGATCCCCAGCAGTTCAAAAATCGTTTCCGTCAGCACGCGGGTCGGATCTTCGCTTACCCCGTGCACCACTACCGGGAAACCCAGCTTATGTAACAGAATGGCCAGCAGCGGCGTCAGGTTGGCCTGCTTGCGCGCGCCGTTATAGCTGGGAATGACGATCGGCATCGGCTTAGCGACCGGCGGCGTCAGGCGCAGCGTTTGCGCCTGCATCGCCTCGTAAAAGCCGCGCATCTCCGCCTCGCCTTCCCCCTTAATGCGCAGGGCGATAAGTATGCCGCCGAGTTCGAGATCGGGAACCTCACCGTTGAGCATGCGGGTGTAGAGCGCTCGCGCCGTCTCGTGATCCAGGTCGCGGGCATGGTTTTTACCACGTCCTACCTCTTTGATAATTTTACGATAATCCACGGTATCTCTCCTGAAACGTCCTCTTATTACCACTATATCCCCGATGAAGTCCTGCCCGATAGCTTTTTATCCCCACCGTCAGAGACGCCTGTTTTTACGAAGAAAAAAATTATGCAAGCACTCGTTAAATTATTTGTGATGTCTATAGAAGATTCTTAGCCATTCATTTTTTGATTAAATAACGAGCGGAATTTATTGAGGACAACGGGCAAAAACCTTAGGCACGTTTTTACCCACACACCAGGAACTATTATGAACAAGATTGCGTTAGGTCTCTTTATCGCGTCGGTGGTTGGCTGCTCGGCATCCGCGTTTGCAGCCACAGACGGTGAAGGACAGATCAACTTTACGGGCGAAATCATTGATTCCGCCTGTCAGGTTGTAAATGGTTTAAGTAACCCGTTGAACGTGACGCTGGGCAAAGTCTCGAAGACGGTCTTTACCGGTGCCGGCTCCACCAGCACCGCCACGAAGTTTGATATTGAGTTAAAAAACTGCCCGGAAACCGTGACAACGGCAGCGATTAACTTTGGCGGCACCCCGGATGCCAATAATAACAGCACCCTGGCGTTAACGCCGGATACCGATGCCGCAACCGGCGTGGCTATTCAGCTGATCGATTCTTCTGAACATCCCGTGAGTTTGTATACCCCGTCAAAAGAGTATCCCCTGGCGTCCGGTACGGCAGTAAACGATCTGCAGTTCGCAGCGCGTTATATTCAGACCGGATCGGCCGTCACGGCTGGCCCGGCAAACTCTGTTTCAACATTCACGGTTATTTATAACTGATATTGTTCACCCAGGACTATTTCATTTTGCAAAAAAGAAATAGTCCTGCCTTATTTGAGAAAAAACTATGCGTCACGGTTATTTACTCAGCACACTGTTACTGGTAGCGGCAACGGCACACGCGGGCGTGATTATTAACGGCACGCGGCTGATCTACCAGGGAGGCAAAAAGGAATCCTCTATCGGTATTTCAAACCCAGATGCAACGGATTATCTGGTGCAATCCTGGGCGGATTCTGGCGGTAAAAACCTGGCTAAAGCACCGTTTCTGATTACGCCACCGCTGTTTCGTCTTGACGCGAAGCAGGAAAACGTTCTGCGCGTCGTACGTACCGGCGGAAATATGCCTGAAGATCGCGAGTCGCTGTTCTGGCTCAATATTAAGGCCATCCCCTCTTCAAAACCGGTCGCGGGCGAGAATACCCTGCAAATCGCCATTAACACGCGCATCAAGCTGATGTACCGTCCGGCCTCGATCAAGGGTAAACCCGAAGACGTGGCGGATAAGCTTGAGTGGCGCCGGGAAGGCAATGACCTGGTGGTTAACAACCCCACGCCGTTTTATATGAACTTCCAGAAGGTCACCCTTAACGGACATAAGATCGATAAAGCCACCTGGGCCGTGCCTAAAACCGAAACCCATTTTGCGCTGCCTGCCAATACCGGCGGCTCAACCGTGTCGTGGTCAATTATTACTGACTACGGCAGCATCAGCAAAACGCTCTCTGCTTCCCTGCGTTAATACATTATCCAACAGCGGATCTTATGATTACGTATTCTTCAACCCCAAGAAGGCAATTGCCTTCCGTTTATCGGATGCTTACGCTGCTGACCCTGTTATGCGGGTTAGCGGGCGTATGTTTTTCGCAGCAAACGCGGGCAGATGACTATTTTAATCCGGCGCTGTTGGATGTCGATAATCCGCAGCAGGGAAAAACCGATCTCTCTATTTATGAAAAAGGCCCGGGACAGGCACCGGGTAAATATCAGGTCACGATCTTTATCAATAATAATAAAATCGATACCCGCGACGTGACCTTTACATTGCAAAAGCAGGCTAGCGGGGATAATTCCCTGCAGCCCTGCTTCACCCTGGCCGATTTAAAAAGCCTGGGCATTAAAACCGACGACTACCCTCAGCTTGCCGCGAAGGGCAAATGCGCGAATTTGCAGGCCATACCGGCGGCGTCGGCGACGTTTCGCGTCAGCAACCAGCAGCTTTTGCTGAGCATTCCGCAGTCCGCCCTCGGCCAGATTCCCCGCGGCTATATTGACCCAACGGAATTCGACGAGGGGATCACCGCCGGCATCCTGAACTACAGCGCCAGCGCCAGCCAGAGCCATGCGCTTCAGCAGGGCGAACAGGACAACAGCAGCCAGTACGTCAACCTGCGCCCGGGCCTGAACATCGGCGCGTGGCGCCTGCGCAACTACTCAACCTGGAACCGCAGCACCAGCGGCCACGACGAGGAGCAGTCCTTTAACTCGGTCTATACGTACGCCCAGCGCGACATCGTGGCGTTAAAAAGCGACCTGACCGTAGGCCAGAGCAGCTCTCCGGCAGACGTGTTTGACAGCGTCCCGTACACCGGCGCGCAGCTCAATTCCGACAGCGATATGCTGCCCGACAGCGAAAAAGGCTACGCCCCAATCATCCGCGGCACCGCCCACAGCAACGCGCTGGTGGTGGTACGTCAGAATGGCTACGTCATTTATCAAAATACCGTTGCGCCGGGTGCGTTTGAAATCAACGATTTGTACCCCACCGGCAGCAGCGGCGATCTCCAGGTCACCGTGAAGGAGACGGACGGCAGCGAACGTCACTTTGTGGTGCCCTACGCCTCCCTTCCGGTGCTGCAGCGCGAAAAGCACCTGAAGTACAGCGTCACTGCCGGGCGCTACCGCTCCTATGACAAAGACGTGGAGCAGACCCCCTTCGCCCAGGGGAGCGTGATTTATGGCCTGCCGTACGGTTTCACCGCCTACGGTGGCGTGCAGCAAAGCAGCCACTATCAGTCGCAGGCGCTGGGCACCGGTAAAAACTTTGGCGATCTGGGCGCGTTCTCCATCGACGTGACGCGCGCCAAGGCGCTGCTCAAAAAACAGCAGGCCAGCAAGGGGCAGTCCTGGCGCTTGCGCTACAGCAAAGACTTTGCCGGAACGGGCACAAACTTCTCCCTGGCGGGCTATCGCTACAACAGTAAAGGGTTTTATACCCTCGAAGACACCATGGAGTCCTACACCCGCGCCGATGACTGGTCGGCACCGCAGCAGCGCCGCGCGCGCACCGAGGCCACCGTGGATCAGACGCTGGGCGACGGCTGGGGGTCGTTTACGCTGAGCCTGGTCAAAGAGACCTACTGGAACCAGGGTCAGGACATGACCTCGATGAGCATTAGCTATAACAACAGCTGGAAAGGGATCACCTACAGCATGAGCTATAGCCTCAACAAAAACACCAACAGCAGCGATGACGAAGGCGAATCGATCGGCAACGATAACCTGTTCGCGCTGAGCGTCTCGGTTCCGCTGGATCGCTGGATGAGCAATACCTGGGCCACCTATAACATGAATGACAGTAAGGACGGCGCGACGCACACGCTGGGCCTGAACGGGACGGCGCTTGCCGAGAACAACCTTAACTGGAACGTGCAGGAAGGCTACAACTCCTCAGAGCATGCCACCTCGACCAGTCTGAACGCGGATTACAAAGCCACCTACGGCGAGGTGACCGGCGGCTTCAGCCAGGATAAATACCAGCGGACCACCAACGTCGGCCTGCAGGGGGGCATGATCGCCCACGCTAACGGCCTCACGCTGAGCCAGCCGCTGGGCGAGACCATCGCGCTGGTAAAAGCGCCCGGCACCCACGGCACGCACATCGCCAACCAGACAGGAGTAGAAACCGACTTCCGTGGCTACACCGTGGTGCCGTTCGTGACCGCCTATCGCCACAACACGATTTCGCTGGATACCGAAACGCTGCCTGGCGAGGCCGACGTGACGCACGCCTCGCAGATCGTCACGCCAACCCGCGGTGCGGTGGTGCGGGCAAGCTTCAATACCCGCGTGGGGCGCCGCGTGCTGATGACCTTGACGCACAACGGGAAACCGCTGCCCTTTGGCGCAACGGTCACCACCGAGGATAAGGACAGCGAATATATCGTCGGCAACGACGGCCAAACCTATCTTTCCGGAATGCCCGATCGCGGCAAGCTCTCTGTCTCATGGGGACAGAACGCCAGCGACCGCTGCGTTGCGGAATACGCGCTCACGGATGAAAAAGACAACACAGACATTACTAATGCTGCAGCGCAGTGTCAGTAATCAACCCGGCAGGTGCTGATATGCAGCTTGTAAAACAATGCTTTTTCCTACTCGTCCTGGCGACCGCATCGCTATTTGTGCCGCATGCGAAGGCAACATGCACGACGTCTGATTTGCCAAAAACCATCGACGTAGCCTCGATTTCCGTGCAAACCACGCTCCCCGTCGGCGCGACCATCCCCGGCACCGAGCAGACGGTGCACGTTTCGGGCCACTGCAATACGCCAGAGGACAAAGGACTGGAGATCGTCTCCTGCTACTACGGCTCCGGCACGGAAGTCCCCGGCCTTTCAGGCGTGTATGATTCCGGCGTGAAGGGGATTGGCGTGGCGCTGATGAACGATAAAGGCCAGCGCATCACCGGCGCGGGTGGGGTTACCTGCGACTCCCGCAGCACGCCGATTGGCTATGTCTCTGACGACCGTAACCTGACCTTCGATTTTAACGTTACGCTGGAGCTGGTAAAAACGGACGCCGAGGTGCAGTCCGGCACGCTGCAGCAAAGCCAGACCGTGTTCGGTGTGGGCGTATATGGTCACGACGGCATCGGATCTCCTAACCATATTAGCTATGCCGGCAACGTAAACCTCCAAAACGTGACCTGCTCCGTGCTGCCAAGAACCCTGACCGTCAACATTGGCGATTTTCCGGTCAGCGATTTCACCGCGGTCGGCACGCTTTCAATGCCCGATAAGAAGTTCAACATCACGGTGAACTGTAACGCCAACGTTCAGCCTGAATTTAAGGTGACCAGCAGTAACGGCTACGTGCCCGGCTACGAAGGGGTGATTAAGCTTACGCCGGAGGACGGCGTGGCAACGGGGGTCGGCGTTCGCATGATGATCGACAACGAGCTGGCCACGTTCGATACCTACACCCCAACCGAAAGCATGGCCTACGCCAACCAGACGCTGGATATCCCGGTGAAGCTGAACTACCTGCAGGTGGCCGACGAAGTCACTCCTGGCCCGGCAAACGCCGTCGCCACCATTACGCTGGCCTATAAGTGATGATGATGAAAAAACGAATCCTGATGCTGGCCGCGCTGGCCGCTACCCTCACTACCCAGGCCCGGGCTGACGATATTCAGCTGCAAATGACGGGAAACATTTACGCCAATACCTGCATCGTGGACAGCGCCAGCAGGAATTTAACCGTAGATTTAGGCCAGGCGGCCTCCAGCGATTTTCGCGACGTGGGGGATACCGGCGCCTGGAAAACCTTCAGCCTGAAGGTGACGCACTGTCCGAAATCCCTCGCCGTGGCAAATGCCGCCTTTTACGGCCAGCCCGACGGCGCGCACCCGACCAAATTCGCCAATACGGGCAGCGCGAAGGGTCTGGCGCTGGAGCTGGCGGACAGCCAGGACCATATCCTCATTGCGCCGCAGGCCAGCTTTAACGCGGTAATCGACCAAAACGACCATACGGCCACCTTCCCGCTGGCCGCCCGCTATTACGCCACCTCAATGCCGGTGACTGCGGGCACCTTCAGCAGCGTCGTTCAGGTGATAATTACTTACCAGTAGGACCGCGCCCCTTAGCACGGATGCTTTTCCTGCGCCCGGCGGCCAGTTTTGCCGGGCGTTTTTTTACCTCCGGCACCTCCGGCTGTTCAATCGGGAAGACCGGCAGCGCGTTCAGAAGCCGCTGGCCGTAATTTTTGGTCAGCAGGCGTTTATCGTAAATCACCACCTCGCCCCAGCAGCCGTGGCTTCGAATCAAACGCCCCACCTGCTGAATGAGATTAAACGACGCCGCGGGCAAACTCTGCACCTCAAACGGATAGCGGTTGAGGCTTTTCAGCCACTCCCCTTCGGTGATCACCACCGGGCTGTCGATGGGCGGGAAGGCAATCTTATGGATATGCACCTGCGTCAGGTAATCGCCCTTCAAATCCAGACCTTCCGCAAACGACTGCAGCCCCACCAGCACGCTGCGCTCGCCGCTATCGATGCGCTTACGGTGCGTTTCCACCAGCCGGTAGCGCGGCTGATCCCCCTGCACCAGCAGGAGTAAACGCAGATCGGTGACGTGCTCCAGGAAGCGCTGCATCGCCCGCCCGCTGGCAAACAGCACCAGCATGCCGGGGTATTTTTTGCTCTCGACCTGCTCGCGGAAGTAGGCCGCCATCTCCGCAATGTGCTGCTCTTCGTTGTCGATAAGCGGCTCGTATTTCATGCGTGGAATGACCAGCTTCCCCTGCTCGCAGTGGTTGAACGGCGAGTCCAGCGCCACAAAGCGGTCGCCCGCCTTCTCTTTAAGCCCGCTCATCTCCTGCAAGCGGGAGAAGCTGTTCAGTGAACGCAGCGTGGCGGAGGTCACCACCACGTGCGGCACGCTGCGCCAGATGAGCTTTTCCAGCTGATCGGCCACGCGGATGCCCACGCAGTGGAAAAAGAGATGGACCTGCCCGTCCCGCACCTCGCGGGTGGCCCACTTGGTGACCGGCGCACCGGACGCCTGCGCCATCGAGGCCAGCCGCCAGAGCTTGCTCTGCGCCTCAAACATGCCGAGCGCGCGGTTCATCTGCAGCAGAATGCGGTGCAGGCGCACCACGTCATGCGAGCCGGTTTTCTCGCCGAGATCGTTTAAAAACATCTCCGCCAGCCCGCGCAGCTTTTCGAGGTGCTTCGCCAGCTGCTGGCAGATCGCCATCACCTCTTCCGGCAGTTCGCCCATCGCAAAGCGGTGCTCCGCTTCCTGGGCTGCCGGAAGATACAGATTCAGGATGTTGTTAAGCGAGGAGATAAGGCCGTAAACCTCTTCGCAGTGGTCGCTCAGCCGCTCGGGCACCGCCAGCGGTGGGGTGGTTTTCGGGCGGAACTGCTCCATACAGGTGGCGACAAGCTTGCAGAAGAGATCGAGCTGCAGGCGGAACCAGGGCGCGGTAATCTCGGCGCTCATCTCCAGCGCGTCGCGCGCCACGTCCGGCAGATGGTGGCCTTCATCAAGCACCAGCAGCAGGTTTTTCGGCTCCGGCAGCACCGCTTCGCTCTCGAGCGCGGCCATCACCAGCGCGTGGTTAGCGACCACCACTTCCGCCTCCTGAATCTCACGCCGGGCGACGAAGAACGGGCACTCGCGGTAGTAGTGGCAGTTGCGGTTCAGACAGCTGGCTTTATCGGTGCTGAGCCTGCGCCACAGGTCGTCGTTAATCGCCAGACTGGTGTGATCCCGCAGGCCGTCCCACTTATAGCCGTCGAGCTCGGCTTTGAGTTTTGCACACTGCTCCTGCTCGGCCTTATTGTTTGGCGTCAGCTCGTCGTCCAGAAACGCGAGCAGATCCTGCTGGCTGGGTTCGCTGCTGGCAAGCGCCGCCAGGTTGCGCGGGCAGACGTAGCGCCCGCGCCCGAAGGCAGCCGTAAAGCGCAGATCGGGGATGATTTTACGCAGCAGCGGTAAATCTTTGCTGAAGATCTGATCCTGCAGCGCCACGTTGGCGGTGCTGACCACCAGCGTTTTGTCCTCTTCCCGCGCAATGGCGATGCCGGGAATAAGATATGACAAGGTTTTCCCGACGCCGGTCGGGGCTTCAATCGCCAGATGTCGCCCGTCGTCCCCGGCGAGCGTTTTTGCCACGTCGGCAATCATCTGCCGCTGGGGCGCTCGGGGGATAAAGTCGGGGATCTGCTGCTGTAGCGCCTTATACCATGCGCCAATTTGCGCCTTGAGCGCAGCGGTTAAAGCCATCGGAAAACCTGAAATACTGTATAAACAGCCACTATTGTGGCACTTTCTGTTCGCTGCCGCAAAAAGAAAAGCCCGGCTTTACGACCGGGCTTCCAGATTACTGCGGGTTAGCAGGCTTGCGCGGACGGCGTCGGCGCTGCCCTTCTCCTGCCGGCTTGCCTTCGCCGCTGCGCCACGGATTATCACCGGACGGTTTGCCGTCGTTGCTGCGACGCGGCGGTTTGCCCGCTGGCTTCGGCGCGCCGCCTTCGGCACGACGCGGCTGCTGACCGCGACCGCCGCCGCCCTGGCCGCGACCGCCACCCTGACGACCGTTCTGAATCGGCTCCGCCTTGATGGACGGATCCACTTCATAGCCCGGGGTTTCGATGCGCGGGATCTCTTTCTTCAGCAGGCGCTCGATATCGCGCAGCAGCTTGTGCTCGTCCACGCAGACCAGAGAGAGCGCCTCACCGGTGGCCGCCGCGCGGCCGGTACGGCCGATACGGTGAACGTAATCTTCCGGCACGTTTGGCAGCTCGTAGTTCACCACGTGCGGCAGCTCTTCAATGTCGAGGCCACGGGCAGCGATGTCGGTCGCCACCAGCACGCGGATGTCGCCGGACTTGAAGTCCGCCAGCGCGCGGGTTCGCGCGCCCTGGCTCTTGTTACCGTGAATGGCGGCGCTGCGGATGCCGTCTTTATTCAGCTGTTCCGCCAGGTGGTTGGCGCCGTGCTTGGTGCGGGTAAAGACCAGCACCTGCTGCCAGTTACCCTGACCGATCATCTGGGAGAGCAGTTCCCGCTTGCGCTTTTTATCAACAAAGTGAACGTGCTGCGTCACCTGCTCGGAGGCGGTGTTGCGACGCGCCACTTCCACTTCCAGCGGGTTATGCAGCAGCTTTTCCGCCAGCGCCTTGATCTCGTCGGAGAAGGTCGCGGAGAAGAGCAGGTTCTGACGACGCGGCGGCAGCTTGGCCAGCACGCGGCGAATATCGTGGATAAAGCCCATGTCGAGCATGCGGTCGGCTTCGTCCAGCACCAGAATTTCAATGCTATCGAGCTTCACCGCGTTCTGGTGTTCCAGATCCAGCAGACGACCCGGCGTTGCCACCAGCACGTCGACGCCGCCGCGCAGCTTCATCATCTGCGGGTTGATGCTGACGCCGCCGAACACCACCAGCGAGCGAATGTTGAGATAGCGGCTATAGTCACGCACGTTCTCACCAATCTGCGCCGCCAGCTCGCGGGTTGGGGTCAGGATCAGGGCACGGACCGGACGACGGCCTTTGGCGTGCGGCTGGTTTTTTACCAGCAGCTCTAACAGGGGCAGCGTAAAGCCCGCGGTTTTGCCGGTGCCGGTCTGGGCGCTGGCCATAAGGTCACGACCCTGAAGAACGGCAGGGATCGCCTGCTGCTGGATTGGGGTTGGCTCAACGTAGCCCTGCTCTGCGATCGCGCGCAGAATTTCCGGGTTCAGGCCAAGGGAATCAAAAGACATAAAAACTCCGAACCGCCCCGACCATCACAGGTGTAGTTTTCAGGGAGATATAACAATTAGGAGGACAAAAACCACAATGTCGCGAAGGAGCGGAGTGTAGCAGCTTTTGTGACGTGGCGCATAAAATATCCCTGCGTACTCCCTCGACGTTAGCCTGAATCAGGCATAATCTTAATCAATCGATTGATTAATTTTTAATGCCGCCATGAATACGACACCCACAACAAGCAAAGGTGAACAGGCCAAAAATCAGCTTATCGCCGCCGCGCTGGCGCAGTTTGGCGAGTACGGGCTGCATGCGACCACGCGCGATATTGCCGCGCTGGCCGGGCAGAACATTGCGGCGATTACCTACTATTTTGGCTCAAAAGAGGATTTGTATCTCGCCTGCGCCGACTGGATCGCCGATTTTATCGGCACGCAGTTTCACCCGCACGTTGAGGAAGCCACCGCGCTGCTCGGCGAGCCGTCGCCCGATCGCGAGGCCATCCGCCAGCTGATCCTCAAGGCCTGCCACAACATGATCCGGCTCCTGACTCACGACGATACGCTCAACCTGAGCAAGTTTATCTCCCGGGAGCAGCTCTCCCCCACTGCCGCCTACCAGCGGGTGCACGATCGGGTGATTGCCCCGATGCATACCCACCTGACCCGGCTGATCGCCGCCTATACCGGGCGGGATGCCAACGATACCGAGACCATTTTGCATACCCACGCCCTGCTGGGTGAGATACTTGCCTTCCGTCTGGGCAGGGAAACCATCCTGTTACGCACCGGCTGGACACAATTTGATGAGGATAAAGCCGCGCAGATTGGCCAGGTCATCGCCTGTCATCTCGATCTGATCCTGCAAGGCTTAACGCAAAGGAGCCTGAAGTCATGAAAAAACCTGTCGCCATCATTCTGGTGGTTGTTGTTTTGCTTGCCGCGGGCGTCGGTGGATGGCTGTGGTATCAGAGCCACCAGGATAAAGGCCTGACGCTGTACGGTAACGTGGATATTCGCACGGTGAACATGAGCTTCCGCGTCGGCGGACGTCTCGCCTCGCTGAGCGTTGACGAAGGCGATGCCATTAAAACCGGGCAGACGCTGGGGATGCTGGATAAAGCGCCCTACGAGAACGCCCTGATGCAGGCCAAAGCGGGCGTGTCCGTTGCCCAGGCGCAATATGACCTGATGCTGGCAGGCTATCGCGATGAAGAAATTGCCCAGGCCGCCGCCGCCGTTAAGCAGGCGCAGGCGGCCTACGACTACGCGCAGAACTTCTACGCGCGCCAGCAGGGGCTGTGGAAAAGCCGCACCATCTCCGCCAACGATCTGGAAAATGCGCGCTCGTCCCGCGACCAGGCGCAGGCGACGCTGAAGTCCGCGCAGGATAAATTAAGCCAGTACCACACCGGTAACCGCCCGCAGGACATTGCCCAGGCGAAAGCCAGCCTTGAACAGGCGCAGGCGCAGCTGGCCCAGGCGGAGCTGGATCTGCACGACACCACCCTCATCGCGCCGTCTGACGGCACGCTGATGACCCGCGCCGTGGAGCCGGGCAGCATGCTCAGCGCGGGCAGCACCGTCTTAACGCTCTCCCTGACCCGCCCGGTCTGGGTGCGCGCCTACGTTGACGAGCCGAATCTCGGCCAGATGCAGCCGGGCCGCGAGCTGCTGCTCTATACCGACGGTCGCCCGGACAAGCCGTATCACGGCAAGGTGGGCTTCATCTCCCCTACCGCCGAATTCACGCCGAAAACCGTGGAAACGCCGGACCTGCGTACCGACCTCGTGTATCGCCTGCGCATCATCGTGACCGATGCGGATGACGCCCTGCGCCAGGGCATGCCCGTCACCGTAAAAGTGAACAACGGGGAACGACATGAATGACGCGGTTATTCAGCTCAGCAATCTGGTTAAACGCTTTAAGGGGATGGACAAACCGGCGGTCGCGCCGCTGAACTGCACCATCCAGAAAGGCTATGTCACCGGGCTGGTCGGCCCGGACGGGGCGGGAAAAACCACGCTGATGCGAATGCTCGCCGGTCTGCTGAAGCCGGATGAAGGCTCGGCCAGCGTGCTGGGCCTTGACCCTATCAAAGACGACGGCGCGCTCCACGCCATGCTCGGGTACATGCCGCAGAAGTTTGGCCTGTATGAAGACCTGACGGTGATGGAAAACCTGAATCTGTACGCCGACCTGCGCAGCGTCACCGGCGAAACCCGGGAGAAAACCTTCGCCCGGCTGCTGGAGTTCACCTCACTCGGCCCGTTCACCGACCGGCTGGCGGGCAAGCTCTCCGGCGGGATGAAGCAGAAGCTGGGGCTGGCCTGCACGCTGGTGGGCGAGCCGAAGGTGCTGCTGCTGGACGAGCCCGGCGTCGGCGTGGACCCGATTTCGCGCCGCGAGCTGTGGCAAATGGTGCACGAGCTGGCGGGCGACGGGATGCTGATCCTCTGGAGCACCTCCTACCTCGACGAAGCCGAACAGTGCCGGGACGTGCTGCTGATGAACGAGGGTGAACTGCTTTATCAGGGCGAGCCGACGACGCTGACGCAGAGCATGGCCGGACGCAGCTTCCTGCTCCACAGCCCGCAGGAGTCCAACCGCAGGCTGCTGCAGCGGGTGCTCAGGCTGCCGCAGGTCAGCGACGGGATGATCCAGGGCCGCTCGGTGCGGGCGATCCTCAAAAAAGAGGCCACCGTCGACGATATTCGCCGCGCGCCAGGCATGCCTGAGATCGAAGTGGAAGAGACGGCGCCGCGCTTTGAGGACGCGTTTATCGACCTGCTGGGCGGCGCGGGCACGTCGGAGTCCCCTCTCGGCGCCATTCTGCACACGGTGGACGGCACGCCGGGGGAAACGGTTATTGAAGCGAAATCCCTCACCAAAAAATTCGGTGACTTCGCCGCCACCGATAACGTCAACTTCGCGGTAAAACGCGGCGAGATTTTTGGCCTGCTCGGGCCGAACGGTGCGGGAAAATCGACCACCTTTAAGATGATGTGCGGCCTGCTGGTGCCGACGTCCGGCAAGGCGCTGGTGCTGGATATGGACCTTAAGGTCAGCTCCGGCAAGGCGCGCCAGCATCTGGGCTATATGGCGCAGAAATTCTCGCTGTATGGCAACCTGACCGTCGAGCAGAATCTGCGCTTTTTCTCCGGGGTATACGGCCTGCGCGGGCGCGCCCAGAGCGAGAAAATCCGCCGCATGAGCGACGCCTTCGGGTTAACCAACATTGCCTCCCACGCCACCGACGAGCTGCCGCTCGGCTTTAAGCAGCGCCTCGCGCTGGCCTGCTCCCTGATGCACGAGCCGGATATTCTGTTTCTGGACGAGCCGACCTCCGGCGTTGATCCCCTTACCCGCCGCGAGTTCTGGCTGCATATCAACAGCATGGTGGAAAAAGGGGTGACCGTGATGGTGACCACCCACTTCATGGACGAGGCGGAGTACTGCGACCGCATCGGGCTGGTCTATCGCGGCAAGCTGATTGCCCACGGCACGCCGGACGACCTGAAAAACCAGGCCGCCGACGATGAGGTCCCGGACCCGACCATGGAGCAGGCGTTTATCACCCTCATCCACGACTGGGATAAGGAGAATGCCCATGCGCAGTAACGCCATTTCCTGGCGCCGGGTGCGGGCGCTATGCATTAAAGAGACGCGGCAGATCGTGCGTGACCCCAGCAGCTGGCTGATTGCGGTGGTGATCCCCCTGCTGCTGCTGTTTATCTTCGGCTACGGCATTAACCTGGACTCCAGCAGGCTGCGGGTCGGGATTTTGCTGGAGCAGCAGAGCGAAGAGGCGCTGAGCTTCACCCACGCCATGACCGGCTCGCCCTACATTGACGCCACCATCAGCGACAGCCGGCAGGAACTGATCCAGAAGATGCAGGCCGGGAAAATTCGCGGCCTGATCGTTATTCCGGTGGATTTTGCCGCCAACATGGCGCGGGCGAATACCGATGCGCCGATCCTGGTCATCACCGACGGCAGCGAGCCGAACACCGCGAACTTCGTGCAGGGCTACGCGGAGGGGATCTGGCAGCTCTGGCAGATGCAGCGCGCGGAAGATCGGGGGGAAGAATTTAAGCCGCTGATTGACGTGCAGACGCGCTACTGGTTTAACCCCGCCGCCATTAGCCAGCACTTTATTATTCCGGGCGCGGTGACGATTATCATGACGGTGATCGGCGCGATCCTGACCTCGCTGGTGATCGCCCGCGAGTGGGAGCGCGGCACCATGGAGGCGCTGCTTTCAACCGAAGTGACGCGCGTCGAGCTGCTGCTGTGCAAGCTGATACCCTACTACTTCCTCGGCATGCTGGCGATGCTGCTCTGCATGCTGGTGTCCGTCTTTATCCTCGGCGTGCCTTACCGCGGCTCGCTGGTGGTGCTGTTCTTTATTACCAGCCTGTTTTTACTCAGCACGCTGGGGATGGGGCTGCTCATCTCCACCATCACCCGCAACCAGTTTAACGCCGCCCAGGTGGCGCTCAACGCCGCCTTTTTACCGTCGATTATGCTGTCCGGCTTTATCTTCCAGATAGACAGTATGCCTGCCGTCATCCGCGCCGTGACCTATATCATTCCGGCGCGCTACTTCGTGAGCACGCTGCAAAGCCTGTTCCTGGCGGGGAATATTCCGGTGGTGCTAATTATCAACACGCTGTTTTTAATGGCGTCAGCGGTGATGTTTATCGGGTTAACGTGGTTGAAAACGAAAAGAAGATTAGATTAGCCATCGGATTTTGTCGATCGGGTAAGCGCAAGCGCCACCCGACAGGAGGACGACGCAATGTTTCACCGACTATGGACGTTAATACGCAAAGAGCTGCAGTCCCTGCTGCGCGAGCCGCAAACCCGCGCCATTCTGGTGTTGCCGGTGCTGATCCAGGTTTTGCTGTTCCCGTTTGCCGCGACGCTTGAGGTGACCAACGCCACCATTGCCATTTACAACGAAGACAACGGCAGGCATTCCGTCGAGCTGACGCAGCGTTTTGCCCGGGCAAAAGCCTTTACCCACATCCTGCTGCTGAAAAGCCCGCAGGACATTCAGCCGACCATCGACACGCAAAAAGCGCTGCTGCTGGTGCGCTTTCCGGCGGATTTTTCCCGCAATCTGGATACCTTCCAGACCGCGCCGATGCAGTTGATCCTCGACGGGCGCAACTCCAACAGCGCCCAGATTGCGGCCAACTATCTGCAGCAGGTGGTGAAGGATTACCAGCAGGAGCTGATGGAGGGTAAACCGAAGCCCAACAACAGCGAGCTGGTGGTGCGCAACTGGTACAACCCGAATCTGGACTACAAGTGGTTCGTGGTGCCGTCGCTGATCGCCATGATCACCACCATCGGGGTGATGATCGTCACCTCCCTCTCCGTGGCCCGCGAGCGCGAACAGGGCACGCTGGACCAGCTGCTGGTCTCCCCGCTCGCCACCTGGCAAATTTTCGTCGGCAAAGCGGTGCCGGCGCTGATCGTTGCGACCTTCCAGGCCACCATCGTGCTGGGGGTGGGAATTTGGGCCTACCAGATCCCGTTCGCCGGATCGCTGGCGCTGTTTTACTTCACGATGGTGATTTACGGGCTGTCGCTGGTGGGGTTTGGGCTGTTAATTTCGGCGCTGTGCTCGACGCAGCAGCAGGCGTTTATCGGGGTATTCGTCTTTATGATGCCCGCGATTTTGCTCTCCGGGTACGTTTCCCCCGTCGAGAACATGCCGGTGTGGCTCCAGGATCTGACGTGGATAAACCCGATTCGCCACTTTACGGACATTACCAAGCAGATCTATCTGAAGGATGCGAGTCTGGATATTGTCTGGGGAAGTTTGTGGCCGCTACTGGTCATCGCGGCCACGACGGGCTCAGTGGCGTACGCGATGTTTAGACGCAACATCGCGTAGCTTTTTCTCTTTGGTCAGCAACGAGACCACCGCAGGCCCTGCGAGGATCGCCAGACCCGCCAGGGCCAGCAGCAGGTTGTTTTGCAGCACGCGTGACAGCAGCCACAGCACGATCATCGCCGCACCAAAGTACCAGGTGGTGGTGAGCTCCTCGAGCACGTCACCCACCTCGCGCCAGCGCGCTTCATGGTGGCGCTGTAAGAACAGCATCGACAGCACGGTGACGCCATAGAGGACGCATAGCCCCAGGCCGACACGCACCAGCGTGCCGCTCATCCAGCCCATCACCAGTACGGCCACGACCAGTAAATGCAACATTATCTGCCAGCAACTTAACCCCGTTGCGACACGAACACGTTGTTGCCACTTCATGGCTTCTCTCCTGAAGGATTTTTCTCTGCTTAATCAGACTACCGCACTTTACGGAAAATTCCGTAACGCCGCATCTTTTTGTGACGCCGACTACACTTTATTTTCATTGGGATAGTCACTCAGGAAGGAGCTTATGACTCAAAAAATGCAGCATTTCTCGCTTAAGGTGCTGACGATAAACATTCATAAAGGCTTCACAGCATTTAACCGCCGCTTCATTTTACCGGAGCTGCGCGACGCGGTACGCACCGTCAGCGCCGATATTGTCTGCCTGCAGGAGGTGATGGGCGCGCACGAAGTCCATCCGCTCCACTTTGAGAACTGGCCCGACACGCCGCACTATGAATTTTTGGCCGACACCATGTGGAGCGATTACGCCTACGGCCGCAACGCGGTCTATCCGGAAGGCCATCACGGCAACGCGGTGCTGTCCCGTTACCCCATTGAACATTACGAAAATCGCGACGTTTCCGTCGGGGAGAGCGAAAAGCGCGGCCTGCTTTACTGCCGCATTACCCCGCCCGATCTTGAGCGACCTGTCCATGTTGGCTGTGTTCATCTTGGCCTGCGCGAGGCCCATCGCCAGGCGCAGCTGAAAATGCTGGCAGACTGGACCAACGCGCTTCCCGAAGGTGAACCGGTGGTGGTGGCGGGCGATTTCAACGACTGGCGGCAGCGGGCAAACCATCCGCTGAAGGTGCAGGCCGGGCTGGAGGAGGTTTTTACTCGCGCCAACGGCAGGCCTGCGCGCACCTTTCCGGTCCGTTTCCCGCTGCTCCGGCTTGACCGCATCTACGTGAAAAATGCCCACGCCAGCAGCCCGACCGCCCTGGCGCTCCTCAACTGGCGACATCTTTCCGACCATGCCCCGCTCAGCGCGGAGATCCACCTATGAAATGTTCCTGGCAGGAAGGCAACCGGATCTCGCTGCTGGTCAACGGCGACGAGTATTACCCGGCCGTCTTTAAGGCGATTGATAACGCTAAGCAGAGAGTGATCCTCGAAACCTTTATCTGGTTCGAGGACGACGTGGGCAAACAGCTGCACGGCGTGCTGCTGCGCGCCGCCCGACGCGGCATCAAAATTGAAGTGCTGCTGGATGGCTACGGCTCCCCGGACCTCAGCGATGGGTTCGTCAATGAACTGACCGCTGCGGGCGTGGTGTTCCGCTACTACGATCCCGGTCCGCGCCTGTTCGGCATGCGTACCAACCTTTTCCGCCGGATGCACCGCAAAATTGTGGTGGTGGATGAGACGGTGGCGTTCGTCGGCGGCATTAACTACTCCGCCGAGCACATGTCCGACTACGGCCCGGAAGCGAAGCAGGATTACGCCATTCGCATTGAGGGCCCGGTAGTGCAGGACATCGTATTATTCGAACTGGAGAACCTGCCGGGGAAAGAGGCCGTTCGCCGCTGGTGGAAACGCCGCCATCGCCCGGAGGAGAACCGCAAGCCTGGCGAAGCGCAGGCCCTTTTCGTCTGGCGCGACAACGGCGAGCACCGGGACGATATTGAACGCCATTACCTGAAAATGCTCGCCAATGCGAAGCGCGAGGTGATTATTGCTAACGCCTACTTCTTCCCGGGCTATCGCCTGCTGCACGCCATGCGCAACGCGGCCCGGCGCGGGGTACGGGTGAAGCTGATTGTGCAGGGCGAGCCGGATATGCCGATCGTCAAAGTCGGCGCGCGGCTGCTGTATAACTATCTCGTGAAGGGTGGCGTACAGATCTACGAATATCGCCGCCGACCGCTGCACGGCAAAGTGGCGCTGATGGACGATCACTGGGCCACCGTCGGCTCCAGCAATCTGGATCCGCTGAGCCTGTCGCTCAATCTTGAAGCCAACCTGATCATTCACGATCGCCAGTTTAACCAGACCCTGCGGGATAACCTGCAGGCGCTGATCGTTAACGACTGCGTGCGCGTGGACGAGTCTATGGTGCCGAAACGCACCTGGTGGAATCTGGGCATCAGCGTGGTGGTGTTCCACTTCCTGCGTCATTTCCCGGCGATGGTCGGCTGGCTGCCGGCGCATACGCCGAAGCTGGCGCAGGTAGACCCTCCGGTACAGCCCGAAATGGAAACCCAGGACCGCGTTGAGGCGGAAGACGGAGGCAAACCCTGATGTCAAAATCGCATCCACGCTGGCGGCTGGCGAAAAAGATCCTGACCTGGCTGTTTTTTATTGCGGTCGCGGTTCTGCTGGTGGTTTACGCGCAGAAAGTTGACTGGGAAGAGGTGTGGAAAGTTATCCGCAACTACAACCGGATGGTGCTGCTGGGCGCTGCCGGGCTGGTTATCGTCAGCTACCTGATGTACGGCTGCTATGACCTGCTGGGGCGGGCTTACTGCGGCCACAAGCTGGCCAAGCGCCAGGTGATGCTGGTGTCGTTTATCTGCTACGCCTTTAACCTGACGCTGAGCACCTGGGTCGGCGGCATTGGCATGCGCTATCGCCTTTACTCGCGGCTTGGCCTGCCGGGCGGCACCATCACGCGTATTTTCTCGTTAAGCATCACCACCAACTGGCTGGGCTATATTCTGCTCGGCGGGGTAATCTTCACCATCGGCGTGGTGCAGCTGCCCGCGCACTGGTATATCGATGAGGCCACGCTGCGCATTCTGGGCATCGTGCTGCTGCTGATTATCGCCTTTTATCTGTGGGCCTGCGCTTTCGCTAAGCGCCGTCATATGAGCATCAAAGGGCAAAAGCTGGTGCTGCCCTCGTGGAAGTTCGCCGTGCTGCAGATGGCGGTATCCAGCGCCAACTGGATGGCGATGGGGGCCATCATCTGGCTGCTGATTGGCGAGGACGTGAATTACTTCTTCGTGCTGGGCGTGCTGCTGGTGAGCAGCATTGCGGGCGTCATTGTGCATATTCCGGCGGGGATCGGGGTGCTGGAGGCGGTATTTATTGCCCTGCTGGCCGGGGAGCATGTCTCTCAGGGAACGATTATCGCGGCCCTGCTGGCGTACCGTATGCTCTATTACTTCCTGCCGCTGGCGCTGGCAACGGTCTGTTATCTGGCGCTGGAGAGTCGGGCGAAGAAGCTGAGAGCGAAGAACGAAAAGGTAATGGCGAAATAAATAAGTCGGGTGGCGGCTTCGCCTTACCCGGCCTACGGTTCGGTTTTCGTAGGCCGGGTAAGGCGAAGCCGCCACCCGGCAAAACAACCCTAGCGACGGTTGCCGAAAATCCGCAGCAGCATCAGGAACAGGTTGATGAAGTCCAGATAGAGCGTCAGCGCGCCCAGAATCGAGTATTTGCGCAGGTTTGCACTGTCGCGCACGTCGATCTGCTCGCCGATGTTTTTCAGCTTCTGCGTGTCATACGCCGTCAGCCCAACGAAGACCACCACCCCGATGTAGGTAATGGCCCACATCAGCGCGTCGCTCTTCAGCCACAGGTTCACCAGCGACGCCAGCACAATCCCAATCAGCCCCATAAACAGCATGCTGCCAAAGCCGCTCAGATCGCGCTTCGTGGTGTAGCCGTAGAGGCTCATCGCGCCGAACATTCCGCCGGTCACCACAAACGTGCTGGCGATGGAGGAGTAGGTGTAGACGATGAAAATACTGGAAAGCGTCAGCCCCGTTAGCGCCGAATAGAGCATAAACAGCGTGGTCGCCATCCCCGCGCTGAGCTTATGCACCAGACCGGAGAGCACGAACACCAGCCCCAGCTGGGCGATAATCAGCCCAAAGAAGGTGATTTTGCTGGAGAAGATAAACATCATCAGCTCGGGCGTGTTCGCCGCATACCACGCGATAAACGCGGTAAGCAGCAGGCCGACCGTCATCCAGCCGTACACCTGAGCCATATACGTCTGCAGGCCGCTACGGGTCTGCTGTACTATTGAATCGGAACGCGGAAATCGGTCCATGATTCACTCCTGATTAAGATTAAGTAGACACACACCTTAAGATTAACACATCCACGTCAACCGACTACCAACGGCTGGCGGCTTGTTTGTCGCTGTCGCGGGATTCTACCCAGCGATCGCCTTCCGGCGTCGCTTCGCGCTTCCAGAACGGGGCTTTGGTTTTGAGGTAATCCATAATGAACTCCCCTGCCGCAAACGCGCTGCCGCGGTGCGCGCTGGTCACGCCGACAAAGACAATCTCTTCGCCTGGCCACATCTCGCCGATACGGTGGATCACCGTAACGCGCCCGAGCGGCCAGCGGCCTCGCGCCGCCTCCACAATCTCCGCCAGCGATTTCTCGGTCATTCCCGGATAGTGCTCCAGCGTCAGCGCCTTCACGCTGTCACCGAGGTTGTGGTTGCGCACCTTGCCGGTGAAGGTGACGACCGCGCCGTCTTCATCGCGTTCCGCCAGCCAGCTGTATTCTGTCCCCACGTTAAAACGCGCGGGACTCACCAGAATTCGGGTTTCAGCCATCTCAGCCCCCCGTAACCGGCGGGAAGAAGGCCACTTCATCCCCTGCGGTCAGCGGATGGCTGAATTCCACCAGCGTCTGGTTAACGGCCGCCAGCAGCTTGCCTTCGTCGAGCGCCAGCGCCCAGCGGTCGCCCTGCGCCGCCAGATGCGCGCGCAGGGCGGCTACGTTTTCAAAAGAGGCATCCAGCGTCAGGCTGTCGGTATTCACCAGCTCGCGCACCTGGGCAAAAAAGAGCACCTTAATCATGGCTGTCCACCTTAAAATCACCGGATTTGCCGCCGCTTTTAGCCAGCAGGCGAACCGGGCCAATCACCATATCTTTCTGCACCGCTTTGCACATGTCGTAGATGGTCAGCGCGGCAACGGAGGCCGCCGTCAGCGCCTCCATCTCGACGCCGGTTTTGCCGGTCAAGCGGCAGAGTGACTCAATCCGCACGCGGTTGTGCTCCGGCTGCGCCTGCAGGTTCACTTCCACCTTGCTCAGCATCAGCGGATGGCACAGCGGGATTAAGTCCCAGGTCCGCTTGGCGGCCTGAATCCCCGCAATGCGCGCGGTGGCAAAGACGTCGCCCTTGTGGTGACTGCCGTCGATAATCATCGCCAGCGTTTCCGGCAGCATGGTAACGAACGCTTCCGCGCGCGCCTCGCGCACCGTCTCGGCTTTGGCAGAGACGTCCACCATATGCGCTTCGCCAGCGGCGTTAATGTGGGTCAGTTGTGACATAGCTTATTTCTTTAAATGAGGATGAAAATTACACGGCCGGGTACGGGCATCGAGCTGCGGGGCGATGATGTTTTCCCACGCGGTGCGGCAGGCTTTGGTCGAGCCCGGCATGGCGAAAATCAGGGTTTTGTTAGCCACGCCGGCAACGGCGCGCGACTGCAGCGTGGAGGTACCGATCTCTTCAAAGGAGAGCATGCGGAACACTTCGCCGAAGCCTTCCACCTCGCGGTCGAACAGCGGGATGAGCGCCTCGGGGGCCTGATCGCCCGCGGTAAAGCCGGTGCCGCCGGTGATCAGCACCACCTGCACGTCATCGCTGGCGATCCACTGCGAGACCTGCGCGCGAATGGCGTAGCGGTTCTCCTTCACGATGGATTTATCGACGATGTGGTGCCCCGCGTCATGGGCCGCCTCGCGCAGCCAGTGGCCGGAGGTATCATCCTCTTCGCCACGGCGGTCGGAAACGGTAAGGATAGCAATGCGCGTCGGGATAAATTCTGCGCTGACCTGACTCATCTTCTGATTCCTTCTTAAGCCTGATTACCCGCCGATGTAAGACAGGTTCTGAGTTATGCCGGTATTGCCCTGGTGCAGGAAGTGGGTCTGTTTTTTATGCGTCATGGCTTCAGAAATACGCGCTTCAAGCGCGGCCTGCTGCGCATCGTTTTCCAGCAGATCGCGAAGGTCTACGCCGCCGTCGCCGAACAGGCAAAGGTGGAGCTTGCCAACGGAGGAGACGCGCAGGCGGTTGCAGCTGGCGCAGAAGTCTTTCTCATAGGGCATGATAAGCCCAATCTCGCCTTCGTAATCAGGATGACAGAAGACCTGCGCCGGGCCGTCGCTGCGCTGGCGGATCTGGTGGATCCAGCCGCGCCTGAGCAGCGCGTCGCGCAGCACCATGCCGGAAATGTGATGACGCCGGAACAGCTCGCTGCCCTCGCCGGTTTCCATCAGCTCGATAAAGCGCAGCTGAATGGGACGGGATTTTATCCACGCCAGGAAGGTGTCCAGCTGGTGATGGTTTACATCACGCATCAGCACCGTGTTGACTTTGACTTTTTCGAAGCCCGCCGCAAATGCCGCATCGATCCCGTCCATGACCTGCTGGAACTTATCCTGGCCGGTAATGGCGTGGAACTGGCGGGCATCAAGGCTGTCCACGCTGACGTTGATGGCGGTTAAGCCCGCCTCGCGCCAGTTCGCCACGTCACGCGCCATGCGGTAACCGTTGGTGGTCACCGCAATCTGGCGGATGCGCTCGTTTTCACGCACGGCGGCAATGATGTCGGGGAAATCGCGGCGCAGAGAGGGTTCACCGCCGGTCAGACGCACTTTCTCGGTGCCGAGCTCAGAGAAGGCGCGCGTGACGCGGCGCACCTCATCCACGGAGAGAAAGCCGTTATTGGTGACGCCGCCCGGCTTGTAGCCGTCGGGCAGGCAGTAGGTGCAACGGAAGTTGCACACATCGGTAATCGACAGACGCAAGTAATAAAACTTACGCGCGAAAGCATCAGTAAGTTGTGAAGCCATGTACACCTTTCCAGATACGGGAGGCACAGTCATTTCTTTCTGTACCCTGGTGGCATATTCGCCACGGCCAGAGCGCCATATCTTTCGACACAGGCACAAAGGCTAGAGTGTATGTTTTCAATATTGAAAACGTGGTTAGGGCGATAGTAGCGCGGAAATTCTGACGACGCCATTATCACTTTACGCTATATAATCATCTATATAGCGGATTATTCCTGCATTTTCGCTACAGAATACCTAAAAATCGTATTTTCACATTGATATACGTCATTTTGATTCGGGTGAGGCATCGTCTTTTAGGGGTAGTTAGGTTACTGTTACGCGATCGAACGTGATAAGGAATACGTATGCGCAATCGCACTTTTGCGGATCTTGACCGAGTGGTCGCTCTTGGCGGAGGGCACGGCTTAGGCCGGGTGATGTCCTCTTTGTCGTCACTCGGCTCAAGGCTGACGGGGATAGTCACCACCACCGATAACGGCGGCTCCACCGGACGCATCCGTCGTGCCGAAGGCGGTATTGCCTGGGGAGATATGCGCAACTGTCTGAACCAGTTAATTACCGAGCCAAGCGTCGCGTCGGCGATGTTTGAGTACCGTTTTGGCGGCAATGGCGAACTTTCCGGGCATAACCTCGGAAACTTGATGTTAAAGGCGCTGGATCACCTGAGCGTAAGGCCTCTGGAAGCCATCAACCTGATCCGCAACCTGCTCAAAGTGGACGCCTTCCTGATCCCCATGTCTGAACAACCGGTTGACCTGATGGCAATCGACGCTGAAGGGCATGAAGTGTACGGCGAGGTGAATATTGACCAGCTCCTCCTGCCGCCAGCGGAGCTCATGACCTATCCAGCCGTGCCCGCCACGCGGGAAGCGGTGGAGGCCATTGGGGAAGCGGATCTTATCCTGATCGGCCCGGGCAGTTTCTATACCAGCCTGATGCCCATTCTGCTGGTGAAAGAGCTGGCGCAGGCGCTGCGCCGCACTCCGGCGCCGATGGTTTATATCGGCAATTTAGGCCGTGAGCTGAGCCCGGCGGCGGCGAGCCTGTCGCTGGCGGACAAGCTGAATCTCATGGAGCAGTACGTCGGTAAAAAAATTATCGACGGCGTGGTGGTCGGGCCGAAGGTGGATGTCTCCGGCATTGGCGACCGCCTGGTGGTCCAGGAGCCGCTGGAAGCGAGTGATATCAAATATCGCCACGACCGCCATCTGCTGCGCGAGGCGCTGGAGAAGGCGATTCAGGCGCTGGGCTGACAAAAAATCCCCGGTGGCGCTGCGCTTACCGGGGCTACAAGGGGAACTTAACCCGTAGGCCGGTAAGCGCAGCGCCACCGGGCAAGAAGCTACGATGCGGCAATAAAAAGATCCCGCAGCTGATGAAGCTGGTCGCGGATCTGCGCCGCCTCTTCGAACTCCAGGTTCTGCGCGTGCTGCATCATCTGCCCTTCCAGCTCGTGGATTTTCTGCTGCAGCGCCTTCGGCGTCAGCACGACGGTATCTTCTTCCACCACTGAACGCGCCTTGCCGCGACCTTTTGCTTTGGTTTTGGCAATGTTCTGACCCAGCGCAAGAATATCCACCACCTTCTTGTTCAGCCCTTGCGGCGTAATGCCGTGCTCTTCGTTGTAGCGCTGCTGTTTCTCGCGGCGGCGCTCCGTTTCACTAATCGCTTTCGCCATCGACGGGGTGATTTTGTCACCGTACAGAATCGCTTTGCCGTTGACGTTACGCGCCGCGCGGCCAATGGTCTGGATCAGGGAGCGTTCAGAACGCAGGAAGCCCTCTTTGTCCGCATCCAGAATCGCCACCAGCGAGACTTCCGGCATATCCAGGCCTTCTCGCAGCAGGTTGATCCCCACCAGCACGTCAAACTCGCCCAGACGCAGGTCGCGGATAATCTCCATACGCTCCACGGTATCGATATCGGAGTGCAGATAACGCACCTTCTCGCCGTGCTCTTCGAGATATTCGGTCAGGTCTTCCGCCATACGCTTGGTGAGCGTGGTCACCAGCACGCGCTCATTGATGGCGGAACGGGCGCGAATTTCCGAAAGCAGATCGTCCACCTGCGTGGCGACCGGACGCACTTCGATAATCGGGTCCAGCAGCCCGGTCGGACGCACGACCTGGTCAACCACCTCGTCGCCCGATTTCTCCAGCTCGTAGTTGCCCGGCGTGGCCGAGACGTAAATGGTTTGCGGCGCTAATGCCTCAAACTCTTCAAACTTCATCGGACGGTTATCCAGCGCCGACGGCAGGCGGAATCCGTACTCCACCAGCGTCTCTTTGCGCGCCCGATCGCCCCGGTACATCCCGCCGATCTGCGGGATCGTAACGTGGGATTCGTCGATCACCAGCAAACCGTCAGCCGGAAGGTAATCAAACAGCGTCGGCGGCGGCTCGCCCGGCCCGCGCCCGGAGAGGAAGCGCGAGTAGTTTTCGATGCCGGAGCAGTAGCCCAGCTCGTTCATCATCTCAAGGTCGAACTGCGTGCGCTGGCTGAGGCGCTGCTCTTCCAGCAGCTTATTGTTCGCCAGCAGCACCTTGCGGCGCTCGGCCAGCTCTATTTTGATCTCTTCCATCGCCTGCACGATACGCTCGCGCGGCGTCACGTAGTGCGTTTTTGGGTAGATGGTGAAGCGCTGGACCACCGACTCAACGTGCCCTGTCAGCGGGTCGAAAAGCGACAGCCGCTCGACCTCCTCGTCAAACAGCTCGACGCGCAGCGCCATATCGTCCGATTCCGCCGGGAAGATGTCGATCACCTCACCGCGCACGCGGAAGGTGCCGCGCTGGAAGGCCTGGTCGTTGCGGGTGTACTGCAGCTCGGCCAGACGACGCAAAATCGCACGCTGGTCGATGATCATCCCCTGCGTCAGGTGCAGCATCATCTTGAGATAGAGATCCGGATCGCCCAGACCGTAGATCGCCGAAACCGACGCGACCACAACCACATCACGACGCTCCAGAAGCGCCTTGGTGGCCGACAGCCGCATCTGCTCGATGTGTTCGTTCACCGAGGCATCTTTTTCGATAAAGGTGTCAGAGCTCGGTACGTACGCTTCAGGCTGGTAGTAATCGTAGTAGGAGACGAAATACTCCACGGCGTTTTCCGGGAAGAACTCTTTCATCTCACCGTAAAGCTGCGCGGCCAGGGTTTTATTGGGCGCCAGCACCATCGTTGGGCGCTGGAGATCGGCAATCACGTTGGCGATGGTGAACGTTTTACCCGAGCCGGTTACCCCCAGCAGCGTCTGGTGCGCCAGCCCGTCTTCCAGCCCCTCTTCAAGACGACGGATCGCCTCAGGCTGATCGCCAGATGGACGGAAAGCAGAATTCAATTTGAACGGTTTACTCATGGGCGACAACCTGATGACGTTATAAGCGGCAGGTGAGTAATTTTACTCGTTGTTGCCAGGAATGCCAGTAAAAAACACTGGATGAAAAACCAGTAGCATGTCAGGATATTTAGCGTAGCGCCTGAATCATTAGCGCGATAGCGACCAAAATTTGGGCTGTGACAACATAAAACACCCGTCAGGTCAGGTTATCCCCAGAACTTTTTCTTTTTTAACATTTGTCAAGCCAGGTAATGATAGTTTTATGGCAACGGGTGACACTTTCATGACGGGAATTGCTTTTATCTAAGCAATTAAAAATTAAACGATATTTTCTAAAGCCGCGTTTCGCGTCAATTTGGGCGAAAGCCGCGTCTTCTCTCGCTTATCGCGTGTTTTCTAACTCTAATGCACATGGTTATCCACAGGAATAGTGGATAACTGCTTCCAGCCCGTACGGCGTGGCGCTCGGCAAATTCCCGGATTTTCCCACGAGACGGCAGGAAAAAATTTTTATAGCTCTTTTTTGCTGATTAACAGTTGCGTCATTCATAACCAACCGATGCGATCTTGCTCACATTTTCATCATTTCTGACGCTGCACCACAACCCAACACCGCCAGCACCGTCCGTGTGCAATCCCGGCTGTTATCCGCCGCGCGCTTGTGACTTATTCCTAAAAAAGCCGTTTTTTTAAGCACTTTTCGATTTCTGGCAGGGGTTTTGCACACTCAACTATGAGCCTCACCTACACACATTTTTAAGGAGAGAAAGATGTTGAGTCTGCGTGCTGTAAATCAGTTTTACGGAAGCCAACATACGCTATGGAACGTGAATGGGGATTTTCCGCAGGGAATGTGTACAGGCGTCGTTGGCCTGCCGGGGATGGGGAAAACCACCCTCATGAACTGCATTGCCGGGAGAGTGCCCGTCGAAAGCGGCAGCATCATCTGGCACGAGGCGGGGGCACCGCCGCGCGATTTGCTCAACCTGCCGCCAGAACCGCGTTCAGGACCGGGGATAGGGTATGTCCCGCAGGACAGGCGGATCTTCTCCCAGCTGACGATTGAGGAAAATCTGCATATCGCCATGCGGGCGATGGGGAAGCCCAACCCGGAGGCGAAAAGTGACGTTTACGACCTGTTTCCGGCGCTCTACGCGCTGCGACAGACCCGCGCCAACGCGATCTCTCCGGACGACCAGTATCAGCTGGCGCTGGCGAATGCGCTGGTCAACCGTCCGCACCTGCTGATCCTCGATGAGCCCCTGCTCGGCGCAGGCTACAGCTTCGCCCAGAAGCTAGGGCAGCTGCTGGGGCGCTTAAACCGGGAGTTAGGTATGACGGTGCTGTTAGCGGAGCAGCAGCTGTCGTTTATCCGCCGGGTGGCGGACCGTTTCTGTCTGCTCTATCGCGGGCGTAACGTGGCGCAGGGCCACGTTAACGAGCTGGATGACGAGCTTATCGCTCACTGGATGACGCGGGAAGCAAGGCGCTGAGATCGAGGTAACGTCCGGTGTCGGCATTATCCACGCCGTCAGCCAGCCAGGGGATCTCCCCAAGGTACGGCGCGGGCAGGACGCGCCCAAGCGTCGCCAGATATTCCTGGTGTCGTTTACCCGGCGCAACCACATCGTTGGCTATCCAGCCCGCCAGCCGCAGCCCGGCCTGCCGTACGGCCTGCGCGGTAAGCATGGCGTGGTTAATACAGCCCAGCTTAACGCCGACCACCAGAATGACCGGAAGCCGCTCGGCCTGCACCCAGTCAGCAAACGTCTGCGTGTCCGAAAGGGGCGTAAACCAGCCCCCCGCACCTTCCACCAGCACCCAGTCGGCCTGGCTCTCCAGCGCCCGTAATCCGGCAGACAGCACGGCAAAATCAATCGGACGATCTTCGTCGGCGCTGATGATGTGCGGCGAGGTCGGCTCGGCAAAGGTGTACGGATTCACCGCTGAATAGGCAAGCTCAAGGGTACTGTTACGCTGGAGCGCCAGCGCGTCGGTGTTGCGTAGCCCTTCCGCCCTCATCTCGCTGCCGGAAGCGACAGGCTTGTATCCGGCGGTGTTTTTCCCGAGCCGTCTCGCCGCCTGCAGCAGCGCCGAGCTGGCAACCGTTTTACCTACTTCCGTATCCGTTCCGGTGACAAAATAACGTTCAGTCACGTTCGATAATCCCATGAAAAAGTTGATAGGAGAGCGGGAATCGACCCCGCTGCTGCGGCCAGGCCAGCTCAAGGCGCTGTAGCTGACCCCGGGTGAGCGGTTTTTTCTCACGCCCGGCATGCAGGTGCGTGGCGCCAATGCCCTTCAACGAGCGCATGGCGCTAAGCGCATCGCTAAAATTGAGCGTGATGGTCTGCACCGTACTGCGGTAGCGCCAGCCTGCCAGCGCCTGCGTCACCTGCTCGTGCGATAAAAAGCGGTTAGCGTGCGGCTGCTCATCCACTGCTTTCCAGGCCTGATTCAGCTCCGGCAGCGAACTTTCCAGCAGGGTGGTAAAGGCCACCTTCCCGCCCGGCCGCGCCACGCGATACAGCTCGCATAAGGCCTGCGGCAGGCTGCTGCACCACTGGACCGCCAGATGACTCCAGACCAGATCGAACTGGGCATCCCCCAGCGGGATCGCCTCGATATCGGCCAGCAGATAGCGATCTGCTGCCTGCCCCTGACGCGCCACGTCGAGCATTCGGTCCGAGAGGTCGATCGCCGTGACCCGGCTTCCCGCCTCGCGCCAGTAGCGGCTATTGCTGCCGGGACCACAGCCGGCGTCCAGCACCTGCGGAAAACGCTTCTCGCCAAGCGCGGCCAGAAGCCCCGCCGCGCTCTGGCGCTGCAGGTCATCGTGCTGCGAATAGCTCTGGGCGGCGCGACCGAATGCCGCCGCGACGGCCTGCTTATTCACCGGCATCATGGAGCACCTCCAGCAAGGTCTGGATATCGCGCGCTTCATGCGCCGCCGTCAGGGTTAAGCGCAGCCGGGCGGTACCCGGCGGAACGGTGGGCGGACGAATGGCGGTGACCCACATGCCCCGCTCGCGCAGCGCCTGTGCCAGGGCCAGCGCACGACCATTTTCGCCGACAATCACCGGCTGGATAGCGCTTTGCGAATCGGGACTGCGGAAGGGTAATGCCGCTAATCCCTGGCGGAAGCGGGCAATATGCTCTGCCAGACGCTGGCGACGTGCCTCCCCTTCTGCGCTGCGGATCACCGCCAGGGACGCAGAGAGCGCCACCGCCTGCGCCGGGGGCATGCTGGTGCTGTAGATTAGGTGTCGGGCAAACTGCAGGAGATAGTCGGCGACGGACTCGCTGCACAGCACGGCAGCGCCGCTGGCGCCAAAGCCCTTGCCGAAGGTGACGATCAGCAGCTCCGGCTTCACGTTTTGCCGGTACGCGCTGCCGCGGCCTTCGTCGCCCATCACGCCAATCCCGTGAGCATCGTCCACCAGCAGCCAGGCGTTTTGCCGCTTTGCGGCCTCGTGCAGCGCGGCAAGCGGCGCGCTGTCGCCGTCCATGCTGAACACCCCT
Source organism: Enterobacter sp. 01-M-03-SI-ECC (assembly GCF_047530215.1). NCBI lineage: Bacteria > Pseudomonadati > Pseudomonadota > Gammaproteobacteria > Enterobacterales > Enterobacteriaceae > Enterobacter > Enterobacter sp. 01-M-03-SI-ECC. The sequence goes on along the minus strand of NZ_JBLKDA010000004.1, from coordinate 229,012 downwards.
TCCGTGACCGCCAGCTGCTGTCCTTCGCAGGGTTTATCCAGCAGAGCAGCGAGCTGTCCCGCGTCGTTATGGGCAAAGCGGCGCAGCTGGGCCGGGCTTAAATTTGCCGCCTCCAGCAGCGAGGCATGGCTGAGTCTGTCGGCGACAATGCGATCGTCTTTCCCCATCAGGGCCGTGATGACCGCCTGGTTGGCGGCAAAGCCGGAGATAAAAAGCAGCGCGCGCGGGTAGCCGAGCCAGTCGGCAAGCGCCTCTTCCAGCGCCTGATGCGCCGTGGTGTAGCCGCTGACGTGTCCCGAGCCGCCGCTGCCCACGCCAAACCGCTCCGCGCCCTGCTGCCAGGCGCGGACGATGGCCGGATGCTGGCTCAGCCCGAGATAATCGTTGCTGGAGAAATTGCAGAACTGACGCCCCTCGCGGGTAAGAAAACGGCCCGCGCCGTTTTCCACCACCCTGCGGACGCGAAACGCCTCTACCGCCCGGCGTTCGTCCAGCGCGGTATTAATTCGTGCCTGCCAGGTCATACGGCTGCCGCGTTGTAGAACTGGTCGGTGTCGGCGTTAAAAATCTGCTGCTCCAGCTGCTGCTGTTGCTCGATATCGCCCGTCAGCACCTCGGTCTGATGCGGGTTCAGCCCCAGCTTGCGGAACAGCTGTACGTCTTTGTCCTCTTCCGGGTTCGGCGTGGTCAGCAGCTTGCAGCCGTAGAAGATGGAGTTGGCCCCGGCCATAAAGCACATCGCCTGGGTCTGCTCGTTCATCTGCTCACGACCGGCAGAGAGGCGCACGAAAGAGGTCGGCATCATGATGCGCGCCACCGCGATGGTGCGGATAAAATCAAACGCATCCACGTCGTCGTTATCCGCCAGCGGCGTGCCTTTGACCTTCACCAGCATGTTGATTGGCACGCTTTCCGGCGGGGTCGGCAGGTTCGCCAGCTGCAGCAGCAGGCCCGCGCGGTCTTTCACGGTTTCGCCTAAGCCCACGATGCCGCCGGAGCAGACCTTGATCCCCGCGTCACGCACTTTATCCAGCGTGTCCAGACGCTCCTGATAGGTACGCGTGGTGATGATGTTGCCGTAAAATTCCGGCGAGGTGTCGAGGTTGTGGTTGTAGTAATCCAGCCCCGCGGCCGAGAGGCGCTGCGCCTGTTCTTCGTTCAGCGTACCGAGGGTCATACAGGCTTCGAGGCCCATCTCCTTCACGCCCTTTACCATCTGCTCCAGGTACGGCATGTCGCGATCGTGCGGATTCTTCCACGCCGCGCCCATGCAGAAGCGGGTTGAGCCGGCGTTTTTCGCCTTGCGCGCGGAGTCGAGCACCTGCTCGACTTCCATCAGGCGCTCGGATTCAAGACCGGTTTTGTAGCGCGCGCTCTGCGGGCAGTATTTGCAGTCTTCCGGGCAGGCGCCGGTCTTGATTGACAGCAGCGTGCTGACCTGAACATGGCGCGGATCGAAGTGCTGACGATGCACCTGTTGGGCTTCGAACATCAGCTCAAGAAAAGGTTTGTCGAATAATTCAGTGACTTGCGACATCGTCCAGCGTGCGTGGTGAGCCATCGGGCTTCTCCAAAGGGTTTTGTTAATTTTCGGTTCGGTTTATACTCGTAAACCTAAAACTTTTCAAAATGGTTTACAAGTCGATTATGACCCAGGACGATCTCGCCTTCGACAAGCAGCATATCTGGCACCCTTACACCTCCACGACCCGCCCCCTTCCCGTCTACCCGGTAGCCTCCGCCCACGGCTGCGAGCTGCACCTTGCCAGCGGCGAGCGGCTGGTCGACGGAATGTCCTCCTGGTGGGCGGCCATTCACGGGTACAACCACCCGCGCCTGAACGCGGCGATGAAGGCGCAGATTGACCAGATGTCGCACGTGATGTTTGGCGGCATCACCCACCAGCCCGCGGTGGATCTTTGCCGCCGTCTGGTGGCGATGACGCCTCAATCGCTCGAGTGCGTGTTCCTGGCCGACTCCGGCTCCGTGGCGGTGGAGGTGGCGATGAAGATGGCGCTGCAGTACTGGCATGCGAAGGGTGAAGCGCGCCAGCGGTTCCTCACCTTCCGCAACGGCTATCACGGGGATACCTTCGGGGCGATGTCGGTCTGCGATCCGGACAACTCCATGCACAGCCTGTGGAAGGGCTATCTGCCGGAAAACCTGTTTGCTCCGGCGCCGCAGAGCCGCTTCGACGGCGAGTGGAACGAGATGGACATGGTCGGCTTCGCGCGGCTGATGGCGGCGCATCGTCACGAGATTGCTGCCGTCATTCTTGAACCCATCGTGCAGGGGGCGGGCGGCATGCGGATGTACCACCCGGAATGGCTGAGGCGCATCCGCAAGATGTGCGACCGCGAGGGCATTCTGCTGATTGCCGACGAGATCGCCACCGGATTTGGCCGCACCGGGAAGCTGTTTGCCTGCGAACATGCGGGCATTGCGCCGGATATTCTGTGTCTGGGCAAAGCGCTGACCGGCGGCACCATGACGCTCTCGGCCACCCTCACCACCCGCCACGTTGCCGACACCATCAGCGACGGCGAGGCGGGCTGCTTTATGCACGGCCCGACGTTTATGGGCAACCCGCTGGCCTGCGCCGTCGCCAGCGAAAGCCTTGCGATTCTGGAAAGCGGCGAGTGGCATACGCAGGTGGCGGCGATTGAGGCGCAGCTGAAAGCGGAGCTGTGCGCCGCCTCGGGGGCGAACTTCGTCGCGGACGTGCGCGTGCTGGGCGCCATCGGGGTGATTGAAACCACCCATCCGGTGAACATGGCGGCGCTGCAGCGCTTCTTCGTAGAGCAGGGCGTCTGGGTGCGGCCTTTCGGCAAGCTTATCTACCTGATGCCGCCGTACGGCATTACGCCGGCGCAGCTGCGTAAATTAACCGATGCGGTCGTAACAGCCGTTAACATTCCCGCGCATTTCGCGATTTAACCCGATGCATTACACTTGCTGAACGAGCGATCAACGAGGGTAAACCGTATGAAAATCATCAGTAAAGATCTGCGCGACGGTGAAAAGCTGCCGGAACGCCACGTATTCAACGGCATGGGGTATCAGGGAGACAATATCTCCCCGCACCTGGCGTGGGACGAGGTTCCGGCAGGCACCAAAAGCTTTGTCGTGACCTGCTACGACCCGGATGCGCCAACCGGCTCCGGCTGGTGGCACTGGATCGTGGCGAACCTGCCTGCCGACACGCGCGTGCTGCCGCAGGGTTCCGGTTCAGGCCTGGTTGCCCTTCCTGACGGCGCGATTCAGACGCGCACTGACTTTGGTAAAGCGGGCTACGGCGGCGCGGCGCCGCCAAAAGGGGAAACCCACCGCTATATCTTCACGGTGCACGCGCTGGACGTAGAGAAGATTGAGGTCGATGAAGGCGCGAGCGGCGCGATGGTTGGGTTTAACGTGCATTTCCATACCCTCGGAAACGCGTCGATTACGGCGATGTATTCGTAAAAAAAAGCCGGGTGGCGGCTACGCCTTACCCGGCCTGGATTTCGCACTCGCAGGCCCGGTAAGCGCAGCGCCACCGGGCAGAAAAAATCACAGCACCGAAGGTAACAGCCCTACCAGCCGCCCTTCTTCCAGAAGCTGCATCGCCTTGTCAATATCCGGCGCAAAGAAGCGGTCATCATCGTAATGCGATACGTGCTCGCGCAGCACATGACGCGCCTGCTCCAGCAGCGGGCTGGATTTTAGCCCTTCACGCAGATCGATCCCCTGACTCGCCGCCAGCCATTCCACCGCCAGCACGCCGCGGGTGTTGGAGGCCATTTCCCAGAGACGACGCCCGGCAGCCGGTGCCATCGAAACATGGTCTTCCTGATTCGCCGAGGTTGGCAGGCTGTCCACGCTGTGCGGATGCGACAGCGCCTTGTTCTCGCTTGCCAGCGCTGCGGCCGTCACCTGAGCAATCATAAAGCCCGAGTTGACCCCGCCGTTGCGCACCAGGAACGGTGGCAGCTGCGACATGTGTTTATCCATCATCAGCGCGATACGGCGCTCGGACAACGCGCCGACCTCGGCAATCGCCAGGGCGATATTATCTGCCGCCATCGCCACCGGTTCAGCGTGGAAGTTGCCCCCGGAGACCACCTCGTTTTCCTCGGCGAAGACCAGCGGGTTATCGGATACCGCGTTAGCCTCCACCAGCAGCACCTCAGCCGCCTGGCGCAGCTGCGTCAGGCACGCGCCCATTACCTGCGGCTGGCAGCGCAGGGAATACGGATCCTGCACCTTCTCGCAGTTGTGGTGCGAATCCGCGATTTCACTCGTATCGGTAAGCACGTGGCGGTACATCGCGGCGGCATCAATCTGCCCGCGCTGGCCGCGCACCTCGTGGATGCGGGCGTCGAACGGGCGACGCGAGCCCAGCACGGCTTCGGTGGTCAACGCACCGCACACCACCGCCGAGGCAAACAGATCTTCCGCTTCGAACAGGCCGCGCAGCGCGAAGGCGGTCGATGCCTGGGTGCCGTTCAGCAGCGCCAGCCCCTCTTTCGCCGCCAGCGTGATCGGGCTTAAGCCCGCTTTTTTCAGCGCCTCTTTCGCCGGAAGCCACTCGCCCTGCCAGCGCGCTTTGCCTTCACCCAGCAGCAGCAGCGACATGTGCGCCAGCGGTGCGAGATCGCCGGAGGCCCCAACCGAGCCCTTCGCCGGGATCCACGGATAGACCTCCGCATTGACCAGCGCCATCAGCGCCTGGATCACGCTCAGGCGGATGCCGGAGAAACCGCGCGCCAGGCTGTTGATTTTGAGCACCATCATCAGACGGACGATCTCGTCGTCCAGCGGCTGGCCGACGCCCGCCGCGTGCGACAGCACCAGCGAACGCTGCAGGTTTTCCAGATCGTGCGTCGCAATGCGGGTCTGCGCCAGCAGGCCAAAGCCGGTGTTAATCCCGTAAGCCGTGCGCCCTTCGGCAACGATGGCTTCAACGCAGGCGACGCTGTCGTTAATGGCGGCGTGGGCGCTTTCATCCAGCGAAAGGGTGACCGGCTGACGCCAGACGTTACGCAGCTGTTTCAGCGTCAGCGAGCCGGGAGTGAGTGTTAAGGCGTTCATTCATGCTTTCCTTGTGTGGCAGGGATCATCGGCAGGTTAAGTCCCTGCTCTTTGGCACAGTTAATGGCAATTTCGTAGCCCGCATCCGCGTGACGCATCACGCCGGTTGCCGGGTCGTTGTGCAGCACGCGAGCGATACGCGCGGCGGCTTCATCGGTTCCGTCGCAGACGATGACCATCCCGGAGTGTTGGGAGAAGCCCATCCCCACGCCGCCGCCGTGGTGCAGCGATACCCAGGTCGCGCCGCTGGCGGTATTGAGCAGAGCGTTCAGCAATGGCCAGTCGGAGACCGCATCCGAGCCGTCGCGCATGGCTTCGGTTTCACGGTTCGGGCTGGCAACGGAGCCGGAGTCCAGGTGGTCGCGGCCAATGACGATCGGCGCGGAGACTTCGCCGCTGCGCACCATCTCGTTAAAGGCCAGGCCCAGCTTTTGCCGCCACTCCAGGCCTACCCAGCAGATACGCGCCGGCAGCCCCTGGAAGTTAATGCGCTCGCGGGCCATGTCCAGCCAGCGGTGCAGGTGTTCGTCATCGGCGACAATCTCCTTCACTTTGGCATCGGTTTTGTAGATATCTTCCGGATCGCCGGACAGGGCAACCCAGCGGAACGGACCGATACCGCGGCAGAACAGCGGACGGATATAGGCCGGAACGAAGCCGGGGAAGTCGAAGGCGTTATTCACGCCCATCTCTTTCGCCATCTGGCGGATGTTGTTGCCGTAATCAAAGGTTGGAATGCCCATCTGGCTGAAGGCCAGCATCGCGGAGACGTGTTCCGCCATAGAGCGCTTCGCGGCGAGCACCGTACCTTCCGGGTCGGTTTCCGCTTTCTGCTGGTAGGCTTCCCACGTCCAGCCTTTTGGCAGATAGCCGTGCAGCGGGTCATGCGCGCTGGTCTGGTCGGTGACCAGATCCGGACGCACGCCGCGGGCGACAAGTTCAGGCAGAATATCCGCCGCGTTGCCGCACAGGGCGATCGATACCGCTTTGCCTTCCGAGGTGTATTTTTTGATGCGCGCCAGCGCATCGTCGAGGCTATCAGCCTGCTCATCGACGTAGCGGGTACGCAGGCGGAAATCAATGCGGCTCTGCTGGCATTCAATGTTCAGCGAGCAGGCACCGGCGAGCGTCGCGGCCAGCGGCTGCGCGCCGCCCATGCCGCCGAGACCGGCGGTCAGTACCCAGCGGCCTTTCAGCGAGCCATTGTAGTGCTGGCGACCGGCTTCCACGAAGGTCTCATAGGTACCCTGCACAATGCCCTGGCTGCCGATGTAGATCCAGCTCCCGGCGGTCATCTGGCCATACATCGCCAGCCCTTTCGCGTCGAGTTCGTTGAAGTGTTCCCAGGTGGCCCAGTGCGGCACGAGGTTAGAGTTGGCGATCAAAACGCGCGGCGCGTTTTTGTGCGTTTTGAACACGCCAACCGGCTTGCCGGACTGCACCAGCAGGGTTTCGTCGTGTTCGAGTTCGGTCAGGGATTTTACAATTGCGTCATAGCATTCCCAGTTGCGCGCGGCGCGGCCAATGCCGCCGTAGACCACCAGCTCGTGGGGGTTTTCCGCCACCTCAGGATCGAGGTTGTTCATCAACATGCGCAGCGGGGCTTCGGTGAGCCAGCTTTTGGCGGTAAGCGTGGTGCCGCGCGCGGCGCGGACATCCTGCTGGCGGTATTTACCTGACGACATTGTGTGCTCCTATACGGGACAGATGATGCATTTAGATATACTTGTATAGACAAGCACACACAAGGCCGGATTTAACAAAAAAGATACAATTTTGTTATATTGCGTTAGCGATCACGCTTATAAAACTTATGACATGAAATGGCCCTGCAGCCGGTAACGGTTCCCCGGGAAAAGCAGCCTGGCATGGGACACAATGTGCGACGAGGACCAGGTACGGCGGCGGATCAGCAGGCACGGATCGTGCTCTTTAATACGCAGCCTTTCGCACTCCTGCGGCGTGGCGCGCACGGCCTCCACGATGTGCTCCCCTTCCGTCAGCGGTGCGACGAGCGAGAGATAGGCATGCGGCGTGGTCCGGGTGTAATCCTGGCTGAGATAGTCCGGGATCCGCTCAGCGTTCACGCAGCGATCTTCAATCTGTACCGGAACGTCGTTCTCAAAGTGCACCATCACCGAGTGGAAGATGCGGCTGCCTTCTTTAACATTCAGCTCTGCGGCCTGCTCGGCGCTGGCCTGGGTCTCTTCAAGCACCAGCACCTCGCAGCGGTGCTGATGATTACGCGCGGCAATCTCGTCCGCAATGCTGCGGATTTCAAACAGCGCCGACTGCCCTTTCGGCTCCGCCACGAACGTCCCCACGCCCTGCAGGCGCACCAGCAGCCCTTCGTCGGTCAGCTCGCGCAGCGCCCGGTTGATGGTCATCCGGCTAAAGCCAAACTGCGCCACCAGGTCAGCCTCCGACGGAATGCGGTCGTGCGGCCGCCAGACGCCGGTGGCGATTTTTTCGCTGATCGCCTGCTTTACCTTTTCGTAGAAAGGTGCGGGAGAGCTCGACGGCGGCAGGGGTGAGCGTGAAAACATCGTGACTCCTTGAATAGTGTTATGCCCACCAGTGAGCAATTTGCCAGGCCAGACGGGCGGCGAGCTTAGCGCCCTGCCCGTCGCGGTCATACTGCGGGTTAAACTCTACCAGATCGGCGGCCTGTAGCTTACCGCTTCGGCAGATTTGTTCAATCAGGGGGAGGAGATCCCGTGCCGGTATGCCTAACGCCGCCGGAGCGGAAACGGCAGGCATTTCGCTGGCGGGCAGGACGTCCAGATCGATCGTCAGGTAGACGCGGTCGGCCTGCGCCAGCACCTTTTCCAGCGCAGGCTGCGCATCGCGACTGAAATGCAAATCTTCCACCAGCGTGACGTTCAGGCGTTCGGCCTCATCCCACAGCGCCTGGGTGTTCGCCGCCCGGCTGACGCCAAAGCAGGCATAGTGAAACTCCCGCCCGCGCTCATCGCAGTAGTGCGCCAGCTGGCGAAACGGCGTGCCGGACGTCGCCCGCTCGGCCTTGCGCAGGTCGAGATGGGCATCAAGGTTGATGATGACCACCCGCTCGTGCGGGAAGGCGTCCAGAATGCCCCGACCGTGCCCCCAGGCGGTCTCGTGCCCGCCGCCAAAGACCAGCGTGCGCATTCCGGACTGCTGGCAGGCCGTCACCGCTTCGCTTAACGCCTGCTGTGCCGCTTCCAGCTCGTCGCCTTCAACGTAAACCGCCCCCATATCCGCCAGCCGTTCATGGCCCTGATGGCTTGCCATATTCGCCAGCGCCTTACGCAGTATATCCGGCGCCTGCGCGGCGCCGGGCCTGCCCTGATTGCGCTTAACGCCTGCATCACATTCAAAGCCTATCAGCGCGATGCCGGATGATAGCGGCGTGAACTGCTTCTGCTGCCTTATCGTCTGAAAAATGCGCGTTGCGTTGCTGGCCTCGGCGCTGTCGTCGCGCCCCAGCCAGACCGTTTCGGCTACCGGCCGCCATAAGCTCATACTGCCTCCCCACGGAAAATACGTTGATATAGCGGATTGCGCCCCGGCTCGTAGACCATCTCGACCGGATGGTGTGCATCCCAGACGATGAAATCAGCGACAAATCCGGCCCGCAGCTGTCCGTGGGTTGCGCCACGCCCCAGCGCCTGCGCCGCGTGGCGCGTGACGCCAGCCCAGGCCTCTTCCGGCGTCAGGCCAAACTGAACGCAGGCCATATTCATCGCCAGGTGCAGGCTCGCAAACGGGCTGGTGCCCGGGTTATAGTCGGTGGCGACGGCCATCGGGACCCCCTGTTTTCTGAGCCGTTCCACCGGCGGGCGCTGGCGCTCCTGCAGAAAATAGAACGCGCCGGGAAGCAAGACCGCCACCGTACCGCTTTGCGCCATCGCCTGAATGCCCGCGTCGTCAAGATATTCGATATGGTCGGCGGAGAGTCCTCTATACCGGCTAACCAGCGCCGCGCCGCCCTGATTCGACAGCTGCTCGACGTGCCCTTTCACCGGGATACCGAGCGCGGTTGCCGCCTGAAAGAGGCGCTCGGTTTGCGACGGCGTAAAGCCGACGTTTTCGCAGAACACGTCTACCGCTTCATATAGCTCTTTTTGCCACAGCGTGGGCAATATCTGCTCGCAGACCAGCGTGAGGTAGGCATCCGGATCCTGCCGGTATTCCGGCGGAACCGCATGGGCCGCCAGCAGCGTTGGGCTGATATCGATCGGATTATTGAGGCTTAGCTGGCGCGCGACCTGCAGCATCTTCTCTTCGGCCTCGGCGTTTAAACCGTATCCAGATTTGATTTCAACCGTGGTGACGCCTTCATCCATCAGACGCTGAAGCCGCTGCTGCGCCAGCGTAAGCAGGGCTTCGGGCGAGCTGCCGCGCGTCGCCGTCACGGTAGCGTTAATCCCGCCCCCCTGGGCGCTGATGGTTTGATAAGAGACGCCGTTCAGACGCTGCTCCCACTCCGCCGCGCGGTCGCCGCCAAACACCAGGTGGGTATGGCAGTCAATCAGGCCTGGCGTGACCAGACGCCCCTGGAGATCGATACAGTGAGGGTGTCCGGCAGGAATGTCAGATTCAGGGATCGCGGCCAGAAGGGTTTGGCCGCGCACGACCAGGGCGTGCTGCTCTTTCAGTCCATAGGGTGCGGAGACGTCCGGCGCCATCGTAGCCAGTCGCGCATTTCGCCATATAACATCGTCGGGATGAATCTGCTGCATGGGCATTCCACTTGTCATGGGTTGTATAGACATTTATTTTCATCTGCTGTCTGCTGTCAACCGACTTTGCGGAAAATGTTATTTATTTGTGATCGTTTACCTGCCGCGCCGGGGCGAAAAATGCAACTTTTACCCTTTTTATCTTCCCGTTTCGCTCAACTTAGTATAAAAAAGCAGGCTATTTCGTCTATCCCGTAAAGACTTGCATACCCAGGAGCTTCACCTTGAACATTTCCAGGATTTCCCGTCTGGCGTTGGCACTCGCCTTTGGCGTGACCTTATCCGCATGCAGTTCAACCCCACCGGATCAGCGCCCTTCTGAGCAGGTTGCGCCCGGCACCGCCTCGCGCCCGATTTTGTCCGCGGATGAAGCGAAGAACTTCGATCGCGCGCACTACTTCTCGGCGATGGATCCTAACGCTGCGCCGTGGGCACCGTCTTCTATTAGCCTGCCGAAACAGCCTGACTTCGTGGTTGGCCCGGCAGGCGCGCAGGGCGTAACGCACACCTCTATTCAGGCTGCGGTCGATGCTGCCATCACGAAACACAGCGCGTCTCGCCAGTACATCGCGATCCTGCCGGGTGAATATGAAGGCACCGTGTATGTTCCGGCAGCCCCGGGCAGCATTACGCTTTACGGTCTGGGTGAAAAAGCGATCGATGTTAAAATTGGCCTGGCGATTGATTCCGAAATCGACAGCAACACCTGGCGTCACCTGGTGAACCCAGCCGGTAAATATATGCCGGGCAAACCGGCGTGGTACATGTTTGATAACTGCCAGAGCAAGCGTTCCGCTACCGTTGGCGTGATGTGTTCGGCGGTATTCTGGTCTCAGAATAACGGCCTGCAGCTGCAGAACCTGACCATTCAGAATACCCTGGGCGACAGCGTTGATGCCGGCAACCACCAGGCCGTTGCGCTGCGCAGCGATGGCGATCGGGTGCAGATTAACAACGTCAACATCCTGGGTCGTCAGAACACCTTCTTCGTGACCAACAGCGGCGTGCAGAACACCCTGCAGAACAACCGCCTGACCCGTACGCTGGTGACCAACAGCTACGTTGAAGGTGACGTGGATCTGGTGTCCGGCCGCGGCGCGGTGGTATTTGATAACACCGATTTCCGCGTGGTGAACTCACGTACCCAGCAGGAAGGTTACGTGTTTGCTCCGGCAACCCAGTCGAACCTCTTCTACGGCTTCCTGGCCGTAAACAGCCGCTTTAACGCTGCCGGTGACGGCGTGGCGCAGCTGGGACGCTCCCTGGACGTGGACGCTGCGACCAACGGTCAGGTGGTGATCCGCGACAGCGTGATAAACGAAGGCTTCAACATGGCGAAGCCGTGGGCGGATGCCGCAATCTCCAAACGTCCGTTCTCCGGCAATACCGGCGCGGTGGATGATAAAGGGAACGTTCAGCGTAACCTGAACGACGCTAACTTCAACCGCATGTGGGAATACAACAACCGCGGTCTGGGTAGCAAAGTGGTTGCCGAGCCGAAGCAGTAATAAGATGAGAGTAAAAGGGGGATATTAATCCCCCTTTTTACTGCGACTGAATGCGTCAGGCACCAAACTTAAGATACGCATCCAATAGTTGCATAATCGCAACCATGAGTTGCAGGAACAGAATTGCCCATTCCACACCGCTCATACGCCACTCCTTTGGTATAGAGCACTTCTCCTCTGATTTACCTTTCCGCTGCCTGTCACCAGAGGTGTGTTGGTTATGTTTTGATGTGCTCCGCAGTTTAGGCACCGTCGGCACCACCCGACAGCCAGGACTGAATACGGATCCTGAATTGCGGAACTGCAACACATCAAGCCAACGGACAGAATGATATCAAATCACTACTGTACATAAAAACAGATAAAATCAGTTTAGGAATCTATAAAGAATACGCATGTAAGCGACTGATTATTATCAAAATAGAAATTTCTAATCTTTCCACGTTGTTTGCCCTTCGTTGACGAGGAATTTACTTCGCTTTGAGTCGACATTATGATGAACATGTTGGTTACGTTTTGATGTGCTCACCCGGCTACCACCGGGCATAAAAAAACCTCGCATTGGCGAGGTTTTTTGTTTTAAGCCGCTTAGTGAGCGTTAACCACCACCCACATTGGCCCCTGGCCGACGGCGTAGCGCCCTTTCTCTTCCAGCAGACCCTGCTCGCCTTTAATTTCATACAGCGCGATGTGGTGGGATTTCTGCCCCGCCGCAATCAGATACTTCCCGCTGCGATCGATATTAAAGCCGCGCGGCTGGGTTTCCGTTGGCTGGAAACCTTCAACCGCCAGCACGCTGCCATCTTCAGAAACGCTGAAGACGGTAATCAGGCTGGAGGTACGGTCGCAGGCGTAAAGATGACGTCCGTCAGGCGTGATGTGGATATCCGCCGCCCAGCGGGTGTCGGAGAAATCAGACGGCATCATGTCCAGCGTCTGCACGCACTCGATCTGGCCGTTAGGATCTTTCAATTCCCAGACGTCCACAGAGCTGTTCAGCTCGTTGACCACGTAGGCGTACTGCTGGTTCGGATGGAACACCATATGACGCGGACCCGCGCCCTCTACCGTCGTGACTTCAGCAGGCGTCTGCGCCACCAGGTGACCATCGTCGCTCAGGGTGAACAGACAGATGCGATCCTGCTTCAGCGCAGGCACCCACAGCGTGCGGTTGTCCGGAGAGATGTTCGCCGAGTGGCAGCCTTCCAGCCCTTCTACCACGTCCACGGTTTCGACCGGAATGCCGTCGTCAAGACGCGTCACGCTGACGCAGCCCGCATTGTAAGAGCCGCTAAAGATAAAGCGCCCTTTACGATCGGTAGAGATGTGGGTAGGGCTGCCCGGCAGCGGGGCTTCGGCAGTGTAGGTCAGCGCGCCGTCGTCCGGCGAAATGCGGTAGGCCAGCACCCGGAACTCAGGGCGAACGCCAACATAGAGAAAACGTTTATCCGGGCTGACGACCATTGGCTGTACCTGCCCCGGAACATCAACAACCTGAACCAGCGTGAGCGAACCTTCTGCATTCAAACGCCAGACGTGGATCTGCTGACTTTCAGGACTGGCGGTATAAACGGTTTGTTTCATGAACACTCCTTTCCTCACTGCGCGTGAAAGTGATTATTTTTAACGGTGAATGCTGAATTTTAGCCAGGAATTTTGCAGCGATTTACTCTCGGTGTAACATCGCCTGAGACCTAAAATTCAACATTAACCCGGAAGAACAAATGACCTCGCGTGTGATTGCACTGGATTTAGACGGAACATTACTTACCCCTCAGAAAACCCTGCTCCCCTCCTCCCTTGAAGCGCTTAAGCGCGCCCAGGAAGCAGGATATCAACTTCTTATCGTTACGGGTCGACATCACGTTGCCATTCATCCTTTTTATCAGGCACTGGCGTTAGATACACCTGCAATTTGTTGTAATGGCACTTATTTGTATGATTATCAGGCAAAAAAGGTTTTAGCCTCCGACCCGCTACCGGTTCCCCAGGCGCTGCAGCTGATTGATCTGCTGGATGAGCATGCCATTCACGGCCTGATGTACGTGGATAACGCGATGGTCTACGAGCGCCCAACCGGCCACGTGGTGCGCACCAGCAACTGGGCGTTATCCCTGCCTGAAGCGCAGCGTCCGGTCTTTACCCAGGTTTCCTCCCTGCGCCAGGCGGCTCAGGACGTTGAGGCTATCTGGAAATTCGCCCTGACGGATGAAGACACCACCAAACTGAATGCCTTCGCGAAACACGTGGAGCAGACGCTGGGTCTGGAGTGCGAATGGTCCTGGCACGATCAGGTGGATATTGCCCGCAAAGGCAACAGCAAAGGCAAGCGTCTGACGCAGTTCGTGGAATCGCAGGGCGGGTCAATGCAGGACGTCATCGCCTTTGGCGACAACTACAACGACATCAGCATGCTGGAAGCCGCCGGGACGGGCGTGGCGATGGGCAATGCCGACTACGCGGTAAAAGCGCGCGCTAACGTGGTGATTGGCGACAACACCACCGACAGCATCGCGCAGTACATTTATACCCACCTGCTGTAATCAGGCGGTGATTGAGACGCTCTTAATTTGCGCGTAAAGCCACAGGCCGGGCTTGATCCCTAACTCATCCCTGGCCCACGGGCTAATGCGCGCCCAGAGCGTCCTGCTGCCGACTTCAAGCTTCACTTCCACCTGCCCGTTATCATCAAAACACTCCGCGACTTTGGCGCGCAGAATATTTCGAATGCTGGTTTGCAGCGGCGGCTGCAGCACCAGCGAGACGTCCGAGGCCTGGATGCGAATTCGCAGCGCCGACTGTAGCGGTTTGTCGATTTTATTGACCCACAGGTGCTGGTCGCCCAGCGCCAGCGCGGTCATCGCGTAGTGCGGGTGATGTTCCAGCACGCTCACCTTCAGGATGCTGCTCTGCTGCTCCCGGGGTAACCAGGGGTGCATCACGCTGCTGCCCCACACCTCTTCGAGGTTGCCGAAGGCCTTGACGCTGCCCTCTTCCAGCACCAGCACCTTGTCGGCCAGATGGAGGATCTCATCCAGCGAATGGCTGACGTAGAGCATCGGAGTATTAATCTCGCGCGTCAGGCGCTGCAGGTAGGGCAGAAGCTCGCGCTTACGCGGAATATCCAGCGAGGCCAGCGGTTCGTCGAGCAGCAGCAGTTCGGGCGCCGTCAGCAACGCGCGGCCGATAGCCACGCGCTGTTTTTCTCCGCCGGAGAGCGAGGATGGCAGCCTGTCGAGCAGTGGCTCAATGCCTAAAAGGGTCACCAGCTTATCAAACTGCCCGGCCATGCTTTTCGCCATGCCGTAACGCAGGTTGCCGCGCACGCTGTAGTGCGGGAACAGGCGCGCGTCCTGGAAAACATAGCCGATGCGGCGCTTATCCGGCGACAGATACACCTTATTTTCCACGTCATTCAAAACGCGGTTGTTCAATACAATGCGTCCTGACTGCGGGCGCGTCAGGCCGCTGATGGCATTGATCAGCGACGTTTTGCCCGCACCCGACACGCCGAAGATGGCGGTGATACCGCTCGCAGGCAGCGTCTCGTTAAGCGTCAGGGTATGGTTTCCCAGCGTCTGGGTGAAGTTCAGTTCCAGCATGCTTATTTCCCCATCCGCTCGCGGCTCAGCCGCGCCAGCCATTCCGACACCAGCAGCGACGCCAGGGCTAAGACGATCGAGATGATGCACAGCCGCGCCGCCGCGCCTTCTCCGCCGGGCGTTTGTATCAGCGTATACATGGCTGACGGAATCGTTCGCGTCTCGCCGGGAATGTTCGATACGAACGTGATGGTCGCGCCGAACTCGCCCAGCGAGCGGGCGAAGGCCAGCACCGTACCAACAATAATGCCGGGTAACGTCAGGGGGAGCGTGATGGTGAAAAAGACGCGCCAGCGCCCGGCGCCCAGCGTGCGGGCCGCCTGTTCGAGCTTCATGTCCACCCCTTCCAGCGCGAGGCGGATCGCCCTCACCATCAGCGGGAATGACATCACCGCCGCCGCCAGTACCGCACCGCGCCAGCTAAAGGCGAACGTCAGCCCAAACCAGTCGTAGAGCTTCTCGCCGATAAAGCCGCGTCGGCCCATCGAAACCAGCAGCAGGTAACCGACCACCACGGGTGGCAAAACGAGCGGAAGATGGAGCACGCTGTCGAGCAGCGCTTTGCCGGGAAACCGACAGCGAACCAGTAACCAGGCAAAGAAGATCCCAAAGGGCAAACTCAGCGCAACCGCCAGGGAAGAGACTTTAAGGCTCAGCAGAACAGCCTGCCATTCAGGATCGGTCAATATCATCAGTGAGTCGTAAATCCGTAACGTTTAAAGATTGCGGACGCTTCCGGCCCCTTCAGGTAATCGCGGAAGGCCGTCACGGTCGCATTTTTATGTCCATCAACAATCGCAACAGGATATTCCACTTTCTTGTGGGAGTCTTCCGGGAACGTTGCCACCACTTTCACGCCCTTGCTGGCAACGGCATCAGAGCCATACACAATGCCCAGCGGGGCTTCGTTGCGCTCCACCAGCGCCAGCGCGCCGCGGACATCTTCCGCCGGGGCCAGCTTCGGCGACAATGTCTCCCATGCCCCCAGCTTTTGCAGCGCTTCTTTGGCATAAATACCGGCAGGAACGTGCTCCGGATCGCCCACCGCCAGACGGCCACCGTTGAGCAGGCTCGTCCAGTTTGTCTCTTTGTTGATGGTGAAGTCGGCCTGCGCGCTGGCTTTCGGCGCCACGACGACCAGGCTATTGCCCAGCAGCGTTTCGCGGGTTGCCGCATCAATCGATTTCTTCTCCACCGCGTAATCCATCCACTTCTGGTCAGCCGAAATGAACAGATCCGCCGGTGCGCCCGCTTCTATCTGGCGCGCCAACGTCGAGGAAGAGGCAAACGAGGAGACCACCTCGACGTTTTTCTCTTTTTTATACGCCGACGCGATATCCTGCAGCGCGTTGGTCAGCGACGCCGCCGCAAAGACCGTGATTTTACCGTCGTCCGCCAGCGCGTGTCCGGTAAGTGAAAGCGTCAGCGTTGCCCCTGCGAAAAGGCGTACCCATGAACGTGCCATCTGTAACTCCTGTGAGTAGCGTTATATACATATTAATATAACGATAACGTCAGGGAGATCCCAGCGTTAAATCGTACCGCTGAAGAGGTAAACCGGCGTGAGGCCTACACTATTATCGACGAAAATGCGGAAAACTTGAGAGCAAAACGCCCGGGCTGGCCGGGCGTTCTGAAGGGAATCAATGCTGCTTTTTAGGCTGGTCTTTGTGACCAATGTTCGAAAAGAGGTTGAACACTTCACCCAGGCCGTAGATGGCACCGAGGATGATGGCCATCACTACTGGTACCATGATCACGGCGAATACCAGACTTTTCAACAACTCTAACATGGTTTTCTCCAGATATTGTGAATAGCTTATTCTACCCTTTCAGATGAGAAAAACATCCCCTTTTGTGCGGTACCCTTTGCGCCCTGCACCATTTGGGTCACAATACTCCTTTTGCCAGGATACTGTTATGCAGGCCGAAATTCTCCTCACACTCCGACTTCAGCAAAAGCTTTTCGCCGACCCGCGACGTATCGCCCTGCTTAAACAAATAGAACAAACGGGCTCGATTAGCCAGGGGGCAAAAAACGCCGGCATCAGCTACAAAAGCGCCTGGGATGCCATCAACGAGATGAACACCCTGAGCGAACAGCCGCTGGTGGACCGAGCCACGGGCGGCAAAGGCGGCGGCGGTGCAATCGTCACGCGCTATGGCCAGCGTCTTATTCAGCTTTACGATCTGCTGGCCCAGATCCAGCAAAAAGCGTTTGACGCGTTGAGCGATGACGATAACGTACCGCTGGACAGTTTGCTGGCGGCCATTTCCCGCTTCTCGCTCCAGACCAGCGCCCGTAACCAGTGGTTTGGGACGGTGACGGCGCGCGACAATCTGCAGGTCCAGCAGCATATTGAGATCCTGCTCGCCGATGGCACCACCCGTCTGAAAGCCGCCATAACCGCGCAGAGCGCAGAACGTCTTGGACTGGAGGAAGGTAAAGAGGTGCTGGCGCTCGTGAAAGCGCCGTGGGTGAATATCACCCGCGATCCCGACGCCGCAAAAGCAGCCGATAACCAGCTACGTGCCGCAATCAGCCATATCGAACGCGGCCAGGCGCAGTGCGAAGTGCTGATGACGCTGGCCGATGGGCAACGGCTTTGCGCGACGATCCCGCTTAGCGAAGCGGAGGGTTTAGAAGAAAGTATGATTGTTACCGCATGGTTCAACGCGGACCGGGTGATTATCGCCACATTGTGCTGAGCGCATTGACAATCGCGCCGACAGTGCGTATCCCTGATATCTGTTGCTGCAAAAACAGGGATAAATCATGTCATCATTGCAAATTTCGCAAGGCACGTTTCGTCTTAGCGATACCCGAACGCTGACGATTGCCGATTTGACGATACGCGCGGATGAAAGCTGGGCGTTTGTCGGCACCAACGGCAGCGGTAAATCCGCGCTGGCCCGCGCGCTGGCGGGAGAGCTTCCCCTCCTCAAGGGTGAATACCAGCGCGACTTTACACGCCTGACGCGCCTGTCGTTTGAACAGCTGCAAAAGCTGGTGAGCGACGAGTGGCAGCGCAATAACACCGATTTACTCAGCCCTGGCGAAGACGATACCGGCCGCACGGCGGCGGAAATTATTCAGGATGAGGTGAAAGATCCCGCCCGCTGTCAGCGCCTGGCGGAACGGTTCGGTATCGCCCCCCTGCTCAACCGGCGCTTTAAGTACCTCTCTACCGGCGAAACGCGGAAAACGCTGCTCTGCCAGGCGCTGATGAGCGAGCCCGACCTGCTTATTCTCGACGAACCGTTTGACGGCCTTGACGTGCAGTCCCGCGCGCAGCTGGCATCCCTGCTGGAGTCGCTTAATCAGCAGGGATATACCCTGGTGCTGGTGCTTAACCGCTTCGATGAAATTCCGGCGTTTATCCAGCACGCGGGCGTGCTGGCTGACTGTAACCTCACCGAGACGGGTGAAAAAACCGCGCTGCTTCAGCAGGCGCTTATTGCCCAGCTTGCGCACAGCGAACAGCTCGACGGAATTGCCCTTCCGGAACCCGACGCTCCGTCGGCGCGCCATGCGCTCGATCCCCACCAGCCGCGCATCGTGCTGCGGGATGGAATGGTCACTTATGACGATCGTCCGATCCTCAATCGCCTCAGTTGGACGGTCAATCCGGGCGAGCACTGGCAGATTGTTGGCCCCAACGGCGCGGGAAAATCCACGCTGCTGAGCCTCGTAACCGGCGATCACCCGCAGGGCTATAGCAACGATCTCACGCTGTTTGGCCGCCGTCGCGGCAGCGGCGAAACCATCTGGGATATCAAAAAACATATCGGCTACGTCAGCAGCAGCCTGCATCTGGATTACCGGGTCAGCACCACGGTACGCAACGTGATCCTCTCCGGATATTTTGATTCCATCGGCATTTATCAGGCGGTGTCGGACAGGCAGCAGAAGCTGGCCCAGCAGTGGCTGGATATTCTGGGCATGGACAGCCGGGTCGCTGACGCGCCGTTCCATAGCCTGTCGTGGGGGCAGCAGCGTCTGGCCCTGATCGTTCGCGCGCTGGTGAAACACCCTACGCTGCTGATCCTCGACGAACCGCTGCAGGGACTCGATCCGCTGAACCGACAGCTCATCCGCCGCTTTGTGGACGTGCTGATTAGCGAAGGTGAAACGCAGCTGCTGTTTGTTTCACACCATGCCGAAGATGCCCCCTCCTGCATTACTCATCGACTGGAGTTTGTTGCGGACGGTGAACGCTATTTCTATCGGCAAAGCAAAATCGATTAGCCTCCGGAGGGCACCGCCCTCCGTTTTTCAGATAACCTGCACTAAGACATTGCTATCCCGTTGATCTACAATGCCTCATCGCCGCTGAAAATCGGATTTTAAAAACAGTGTAAACGATTCCACTATTTTATCCCGTGTCACACTTTTCACGTCTCTGTTATGCTATGGTTATTACATACCATAAGCCCAATGGAGCGAATTATGCGAGTTCTGGTAACAGGTGGTAGCGGTTACATCGGAAGTCATACCTGTGTGCAGCTGCTGCAAAACGGTCATGACGTCATCATTCTCGACAACCTGTGCAACAGCAAGCGCAGCGTGCTGCCGGTGATTGAACGCCTTGGCGGTAAACAGCCCACCTTCGTGGAAGGCGACATCCGCAATGAAGCGCTGATGACCGAGATCCTTCACGACCACGCCATCGAAGCGGTGATCCACTTCGCGGGTCTGAAAGCGGTCGGTGAATCCGTTGCGAAGCCGCTCGAGTATTACGACAACAACGTCAACGGTACCCTGCGTCTCATCTCCGCCATGCGCGCGGCCAACGTCAAAAACTTCATCTTTAGCTCCTCCGCCACCGTCTACGGCGATCAGCCTAAAATCCCTTACGTTGAAAGCTTCCCGACCGGGACGCCGCAAAGCCCGTACGGCAAAAGCAAGCTGATGGTGGAGCAGATCCTGACCGATCTGCAAAAAGCGCAGCCGGAGTGGAGCATCGCCCTGCTGCGCTACTTCAACCCGGTCGGCGCCCATCCGTCTGGCGACATGGGTGAAGATCCGCAGGGCATTCCGAACAACCTGATGCCGTATATCGCCCAGGTAGCGGTAGGCCGTCGCGAGTCGCTGGCGATTTTTGGCAACGACTACCCGACCGAAGACGGCACCGGCGTGCGCGACTACATCCACGTAATGGATCTGGCCGACGGTCACGTGGCGGCCATGCAGCAGCTGGCGGATAAACCGGGCGTGCATATTTACAACCTCGGCGCCGGGGTCGGCAGCAGCGTGCTGGACGTGGTTAACGCCTTCAGCAAAGCCTGCGGTAAGCCGGTGAGCTACCACTTCGCCCCGCGTCGTGATGGCGACCTGCCCGCGTACTGGGCCGATGCTACCAAAGCCGACAAAGAGCTTAACTGGCGTGTTACGCGCACGCTCGATGAAATGGCACAGGATACCTGGCACTGGCAGTCACGCCACCCGCAAGGCTATCCGGACTAAGGATCCCTTCATGACGCAATTTAATCCCGTCGATCATCCGCATCGTCGGTTTAACCCGCTCAGCGGGCAATGGATTTTGGTTTCTCCGCATCGCGCCAAGCGCCCCTGGCAGGGGGCGCAGGAGACGCCTGCAAAACAGACGCTGCCACGTCATGACCCGGACTGCTTCCTGTGCCCCGGCAACACGCGCGTGACCGGAGATAAAAACCCGGACTATACAGGCACCTTCGTCTTCACCAACGATTTTGCCGCCCTGATGACCGACACGCCGGACGCGCCGCAAAGCCACGATCCGCTGATGCGCTGCGAAAGCGCGCGCGGTACCAGCCGCGTGATCTGCTTCTCGCCCGATCACAGCAAAACGCTGCCTGAGCTGAGCGTCGACGCGCTGAAAGAGGTGGTGAGCACCTGGCAGACGCAAACCGCCGAGCTGGGCCAAACTTATCCGTGGGTGCAGGTGTTCGAAAATAAAGGCGCGGCCATGGGCTGTTCTAACCCGCACCCGCACGGCCAGATTTGGGCGAACAGCTTCCTGCCCAACGAAGCCGAGCGCGAAGACCGTCTGCAGAGAGCGTATTACGTGGAAAACGGTTCGCCGATGCTGGTGGATTACACCCGGCGCGAGCTGGCCGACGGCAGCCGCACCGTGGTGGAAACCGAACACTGGCTGGCCGTCGTCCCCTACTGGGCCGCGTGGCCGTTTGAAACGCTGCTGCTGCCGAAAACGCACGTGCTGCGCATCACCGATCTCAGCGACGCGCAGCGCGACGACCTTGCCCTGGTGCTGAAAAAGCTGACCAGCCGTTACGACAACCTGTTCCAGTGCTCCTTCCCCTATTCCATGGGCTGGCACGGCGCGCCGTTTAACGGTGAAGAGAATCAGCACTGGCAGCTACACGCCCATTTCTATCCGCCGCTGCTGCGCTCTGCGACGGTACGTAAATTCATGGTGGGCTATGAAATGCTGGCGGAAACCCAGCGTGACCTGACGGCGGAACAGGCAGCAGAACGTCTGCGTGCCGTTAGCGACGTCCACTATCGCGAATCAGGAGTTTAAAAAATGAGTCTGAAAGATAAAACACAATCCCTGTTTGCTGAGAAATTTGGCTACCCTGCCACCCACGTTATCCAGGCGCCAGGTCGCGTTAACCTGATTGGTGAACACACCGACTATAACGACGGTTTCGTGCTGCCGTGCGCCATTGATTACCAGACCGTCATCAGCTGCGCGAAGCGCGACGACCGCAACGTTCGCGTACTCGCAGCGGACTACGACAATGAGCTCGACGAATTTTCGCTAGACGCGCCGATCGTGACGCACGACGGCCAGCAGTGGTCTAACTACGTGCGCGGCGTGGTGAAGCACCTCCAGAAGCGTAACAAGAACTTCGGCGGCGCGGATTTGGTTATCAGCGGCAACGTGCCGCAGGGGGCGGGCTTAAGCTCCTCTGCGTCGCTGGAAGTCGCCGTTGGCACCGTGTTCCAGCAGCTTTATCATCTGCCGCTGGACGGCGCGCAAATCGCCCTGAATGGTCAGGAAGCGGAAAACCAGTTCGTGGGCTGCAACTGCGGCATTATGGACCAGCTGATCTCCGCCCTGGGCAAAAAAGATCATGCCCTGTTAATTGATTGCCGCACGCTGGGCACCAAAGCCGTTCCCCTGCCAAAAGGCGCGGCCGTGGTCATCATCAACAGCAACTTTAAGCGCACGCTGGTGGGCAGCGAATACAATACCCGCCGCGAGCAGTGCGAAACCGGCGCCCGCTTCTTCCAGCAGCCTGCCCTGCGCGACGTAACGCTCAATGAATTTAATAAAGTGGCGCACGAGCTGGATCCGGTCGTCGCCAGACGCGTTCGCCACGTGCTGACGGAAAATGCCCGTACCGTTGAAGCCGCATCCGCGCTGGCGAAAGGTGACCTGAAGCGCATGGGTGAGCTGATGGCGGAATCCCACGCCTCCATGCGCGATGATTTTGAAATCACCGTTCCGCAGATCGACACCCTGGTGGACATCGTAAAAGCGACCATCGGCGACAAAGGCGGCGTGCGCATGACGGGCGGCGGTTTTGGCGGCTGCATCGTTGCGCTGGTGCCTGAAGAGCTGGTCCCTGCCGTACAGGATGCCGTGGCGAAGCAGTACGAAGCAAAAACAGGGATCAAAGAAACCTTCTACGTGTGTAAAGCTTCACAAGGAGCCGGACAGTGCTAAACGAAACGCCTACCCTCGCACCGGATGGTCTGCCGTATCGCCTGTTAACCCTGCGCAACAGCGCGGGGATGGTCGTTACGGTGATGGACTGGGGTGCAACCCTTCTTTCAGCCCGCGTACCGATGCCCGACGGCAGCGTGCGCGAGACGCTTCTCGGCTGCGCCTCGCCCGAGCAGTACGTCACTCAGTCCGCCTTTCTGGGCGCGTCCGTTGGGCGCTATGCTAACCGCATCGCAAAGAGCCGCTTTGAGCTCGACGGCGTGCAGTACAGCCTGCTGCCAAGCCAGGGAGAGAACCAGCTGCACGGCGGACCGGAAGGGTTTGATAAACGCCGCTGGAAAATTGTTCGTCAGAACGACGGGGAAGTGCTTTTCTCGCTGGATTCGCCTGATGGCGATCAGGGTTTCCCGGGAAATCTTACCGCCTCGGCACGCTTTACGCTGACGGAGGATAACCGTATCACCATTGAATACCGTGCGACGGTCGACAGGCCGTGTCCGGTCAACCTGACCAACCACGCCTATTTCAACCTCGACGGTAACCAGTGCGACGTGCGCAACCACACGCTGCAGATCCTGGCGGATGCGTATCTGCCGGTTGACGAGACGGGCATTCCGTATCAGGGCCTCAAAGACGTGAGCGGCACCAGCTTCGACTTCCGCAACGCGAAAGCTATCGCCCGGGATTTCCTGAGCGATGACGATCAGCGTAAGGTGAAAGGCTACGACCACGCTTTCCTGCTGCAGGCCAAAGGCGATGTGAAACGGCCTGCCGCGCAGGTCTGGTCCGCGGACGATAAGCTGCAGATGACGGTGTATACCACCGCCCCTGCCCTGCAGTTTTACTCCGGCAACTACCTCGGCGGCACGACGGCGCGCGAACATAATGAATACAGCGACTGGCAGGGTCTGGCGCTGGAGAGCGAGTTCCTGCCGGACAGCCCGAACAACACGGACTGGCCACAGCCGGACTGCGTGCTGCGCCCGGGTGAAGAGTACGTTAGCGTTACCGAGTATCATTTCACTCCGCGCGCTTAATGCCCGGCGGCGCTCCGCTTGCACGGGCCTACGGGTAGGCCGGATAAGCGAAGCGCCATCCGGCAAAAAACGCCAGCCCTCACAACGAGGGCTTTTTTCTGCGCGCCTTGCTGAAAATAGCGCCGATCGCAGACAAAATCATAACCATGGATTCACAAGCATCTTACACTCAGAGACTATTTTCGCTATGGTTAGGGTTAAGCGTTGCTGGTGGCACGGCCACGGCAATATAATGAGAATTGTTATCATTCTAAAAATGCTTGAGGAGTAAGAGATGGCTATTACTAAGCTGGTCCTGGTGCGTCACGGCGAAAGCCAGTGGAACAACGAAAACCGCTTTACCGGTTGGTACGACGTTGATCTGTCCGAGAAAGGCGTAAGCGAAGCAAAAGCAGCAGGTAAACTGCTGAAGGAAGAAGGCTTCAGCTTTGATTTTGCTTACACCTCTGTGCTGAAACGTGCCATCCATACCCTGTGGAACGTGCTGGACGAACTGGATCAGGCCTGGCTGCCGGTTGAGAAATCCTGGAAACTGAACGAGCGTCACTACGGTGCGCTGCAGGGCCTGAACAAAGCGGAAACCGCTGAGAAATACGGTGATGAGCAGGTTAAACAGTGGCGTCGCGGCTTCGCGGTCACCCCACCAGAGCTGACCAAAGATGACGAACGCTATCCGGGCCACGACCCGCGTTACGCGAAGCTGACCGACGCCGAGCTGCCAACCACCGAGAGCCTGGCGCTGACCATCGACCGCGTTGTGCCTTACTGGAACGAAACCATTCTGCCACGCCTGAAAAGCGGCGAGCGCGTGATCATCGCCGCTCACGGTAACTCCCTGCGTGCGCTGGTGAAATATCTGGACAACATGGGTGAAGACGAAATTCTCGAACTGAACATCCCAACTGGCGTACCGCTGGTGTATGAGTTCGACGAAAACTTCAAGCCAATCAAACACTATTACCTGGGTAACGCGGACGAAATCGCAGCGAAAGCCGCGGCCGTTGCGAACCAGGGTAAAGCGAAGTAATTCGCTGGCCATAAAAAAAGCGCGGAGCCTTCCGCGCTTTTTTATTTGTGCCTGGGCATTCAGCCGCGACGCGCTTTTACCGCATTCGCCAGCTGACGCAGGAGGGTATCGGTATCATCCCAGCCGATGCAGGCATCGGTGACGCTTTTGCCATACACCAGCGGCTCGCTGCCCTCCAGGCTCTGGTTACCTTCAACCAGATGGCTTTCGATCATCACCCCAATCACCGCCTTCTCGCCGCCGGCAATCTGCTGGCAGACGTCTGCCCCCACTTCCATCTGCTTTTTGAACTGCTTGCTGGAGTTGGCGTGGCTGAAATCGATCATCACCTGCGGCGGCAGCCCGGCTTTTTCCAGCCCGACTTTGACTTCTGCCACATGTTGCGCACTGTAGTTTGGCTCTTTGCCGCCGCGCAGAATGATATGGCAGTCACCGTTACCGCTGGTGTTTACGATGGCGGAATGGCCCCATTTGGTCACGGACAGGAAGCAGTGCGGCGCGCCCGCTGCGTTAATGGCGTCGATAGCCACCTTAATGGTGCCGTCAGTGCCGTTCTTGAACCCGACCGGACAAGAGAGGCCGGACGCCAGCTCGCGGTGGACCTGAGATTCCGTTGTGCGGGCACCAATTGCCCCCCAGCTCATCAGGTCCGCCAGGTATTGTGGCGTAATCATGTCCAGGAATTCACCGGCCGCAGGCAGGCCGCTGTCGTTGATTTCCAGCAGCAGCTTGCGCGCAATGCGTAGACCGTCGTTGATCTGAAAGCTGTTATCCATGTGCGGATCGTTAATCAGCCCTTTCCAGCCCACGGTGGTGCGCGGTTTTTCAAAATAGACGCGCATCACGATTTCCAGCTCGTCCTTCAGCTCTTCACGCAGGGTGAGCAGACGGGCCGCGTACTCTTTCGCGGCAGCAGGATCGTGGATGGAGCACGGGCCAATCACCACCAGAAGACGATCGTCATTACCTTTCAGGATCTTATGGATCGCTTTGCGAGCATGAGAAACCGTGTTTGCGGCATGTTCAGTGGCGGGGAATTTCTCAAGGAGCGCTACGGGAGGTAATAACTCAT
This sequence comes from Enterobacter sp. 01-M-03-SI-ECC, assembly GCF_047530215.1. NCBI lineage: Bacteria > Pseudomonadati > Pseudomonadota > Gammaproteobacteria > Enterobacterales > Enterobacteriaceae > Enterobacter > Enterobacter sp. 01-M-03-SI-ECC. The sequence goes on along the minus strand of NZ_JBLKDA010000004.1, from coordinate 203,296 downwards.
TGATCTCTTTAATGCGTAAATCGTCGTTCTGATAATTCATCTTCTTTCCAGCTCTGCCATATCTTTAGTAATGAAAGCAATCCTTTCAATCTATCTTGTCGGTATGGAAGTGTAAACACGGTTTTACACTTCACGCAGATAATTCCTGGAATTCACCTAAAAATCGCCACAAAATAGCGAAAAGTGAGATCTAACCTAAGCTTTTTAACTGTAACAACCACTTTTACATGCTTAAACGCGATTCCCTACTGACGTAAGTCCGTATGGCGGAATCTTTCGCCTTTGAAAAGATGCACTGTTGGAGATGTTATCCAGCGTAACGACAAGAACAGGAGCACCATGATGAAAATGACAAAACTGGCAACCCTCTTCCTGACCGCCACCCTCACTTTAGCCAGCGGCAGCGTTCTGGCCGCAGAAACGGGCACCTCTGACAGCAACGGTGACGCGAATGCCGCAGCGGCAGCAGGCCAGCCCGCCCCTGATGCGAAACAGAATCTTGCTCCAAATAATGTCGACAATAGCCAGATCAATACCGGCAACACCAACACCGGCGGTACCATGCTGCATCAAGACAGTAGCGGTTCCGGCACCATGAACCATGACAATATGAGTTCAGATGAGGTCCATAAGAACTCTGTGTGCAAAGACGGCAAATGCCCGAACCCTAATGACAAGGTGGGTAGCGACGCCAATACCAAAACCGACGGTACCACCCAGTAATCCGTTGTGGCCGAAAGAAAAAGGAGAGCTCTGGCTCTCCTTTCTTTTGGAGCAACCCATTAAAAACGCTACACTAAAAACAATAATAAATCAGGAAAGCAGACATGGCGCACACCCATTCCCACTCACACGCTCCCGGCAACGACAACGCGAAACGACTGATGCTGGCCTTTGGCGTCACGGCAACGTTTATGATTATCGAGGTCATTGGCGGCCTGGTTTCCGGCTCTCTGGCGCTTTTGGCCGATGCCGGGCATATGCTGACCGATGCCGCCGCGCTGCTCTTCGCCCTGCTGGCCGTCCAGTTCGCGCGGCGTCCACCCAATGCGCGCCATACCTTCGGCTGGCTGAGGCTGACCACCCTTGCCGCGTTTGTTAACGCCATCGCGCTGGTAGTCATTACGATCCTCATCGTCTGGGAGGCCGTGCAGCGCTTCAGGCACCCGCAGCCGATCGCCGGGGCAACAATGATGGTCATTGCGGTGGCGGGACTGCTGGCCAATATTCTGGCGTTTTGGATTTTGCATCGCGGTAGCGGGGAAAAGAACCTCAACGTGCGTGCGGCGGCCCTGCATGTGCTGGGTGATTTGCTCGGTTCAGTTGGGGCGATTGTCGCAGCGCTGGTGATCCTCTACACCGGCTGGACGCCTGTCGACCCGATTCTCTCCGTGCTGGTATCGTGTCTGGTCTTGCGCAGCGCCTGGCGGCTGCTGAAGGAGAGCGTCAATGAACTGCTGGAAGGGGCACCTGCCTCCATGGACATCGACGAGCTGAAGCGTAACCTGCGCCGTTCAGTTCCGGAAGTGCGCAATGTTCATCATGTGCACGTCTGGCTGGTGGGTGAAAAACCGGTGATGACGCTGCATGTCCAGGTGATCCCGCCCCACGACCACGATGCGCTGCTCGATCGCATCCAGCACTTCCTGGAGCACCACTACGACATTAGCCACGCCACCGTCCAGATGGAGTATCAGCCCTGCAGCGGGCCGGACTGCGACCTTAACGAGGCGCAGTCCGGACATTCACATCACCACTAGCTGGAAAGCGCGTGGGAACCTCGCTCGCGCGCGCTGTTAATCCACATCCGGCTACCGTTGAGCGCGATGAAGGTCAGCAGCAGGTACTCCAGCGACATGGCATAAACGCCCTGCAGCGCAAAAATCACCACGCTGATCACGTTGATGATGACCCACAGCAGCCAGTTTTCGACGTACTTGCGGGTCATCAGGATCATCGCCGCAATCGACAGCACCATCATGCAGGAATCCCAGAACGGGAAGGCATCCGGCTGGAGCACAGGCATCGTCACGTTCAGGCCGAAACCGGACATAACCGACACAGCAATGCGGGTCAGGAACGCAAACACCGGGTTGATGTAGACGGTCATTAAGCCAATGGCGACCACGCAGGCGACAAACCAGGCGATGGCTTTAGGCAACGGCAGCCAGCGGATCTGCAGCTCTGCCTCCTGCTGGCCGTTCTGACGCGACCACGCGTACCAGCCGTAAATGTTGGCGGCGAAGAAAAACAGCTGCAAAAGCAGGCTGGCGTACAGCTGGATCTGAAAGAAGATAATCGCAAACAGCGTGACGTTAATCAGCCCGAATGCATAATTGCTAATCTTCTCCAGGCTTGCCAGCCAGATGCAGAGTAATCCCGCCAGCGTGCCGACGGCCTCAATCCATGACAGGTCATAGCCACCTGCACCAATCGGTATATGTACCAGAATGTTCTGCGTGCTAAAAAAATCCATCTTTTCCCCGGGACGTGTTGAATTAAGTACGTAGTGTAGCTGCAAAATCCAGCATGCGGTTAAGCGGAATTAACGCGCCTTCACGCAAAGCGGCATCCACGTGGATTTCATGCGCTGCGCCGCCGGTCTCCAGCCCTTCGGCAATGGCCTTCAGGCCGTTCATCGCCATCCACGGGCAATGCGCGCAGCTGCGACACGTCGCGCCCTCGCCCGCCGTTGGCGCTTCAAGGAGCTCTTTCTCCGGTACGGCCTGCTGCATCTTGTAGAAAATACCGCGATCGGTCGCCACGATGAGCTGTCTGTTTGGCAGCGTTCTGGCCGCGTTGATAAGCTGGCTGGTTGATCCTACCGCATCCGCCATGTCGACAATCGACTGCGGTGATTCAGGGTGAACAAGAATGGCGGCATCAGGATAAAGCGCCTTCATGCGCGCCAGCGCCTGGGTTTTGAATTCATCGTGCACAATGCAGGCCCCCTGCCAGCAGAGGACGTCAGCGCCCGTCTGCTTCTGAACGTAATTGCCAAGATGACGGTCAGGCGCCCAGATAATTTTCTCACCCAGGCTGTCCAGATGTTCAATCAGCTCAACGGCGATGCTGGAGGTGACAACCCAGTCTGCCCGCGCTTTTACCGCCGCCGAGGTGTTGGCGTAAACCACCACGGTCCGGTCAGGATGGGCGTCGCAGAAGGCGGTGAATTCGTCAATCGGGCAGCCGAGATCCAGCGAACACTCCGCATTGAGCGTGGGCATCAGAATGGTTTTTTCAGGGCTGAGGATCTTTGCCGTTTCGCCCATAAAACGCACGCCTGCGACGAGCAGCGTGGAAGCGGGATGTCTTGCCCCGAAGCGCGCCATCTCCAGCGAGTCAGAAATACAGCCCCCGGTCTCTTCCGCCAGCTGCTGGATTTCCGGGTCGGTGTAGTAATGGGCTACCATCACCGCATCGCGCGCTTTGAGAAGACGTTTGATCTTCTCGCGGTAGAATTGCTTTTCATCAAGGCTCAGCGGCGCAGGCTTTGGCGGAAACGGATAGATTGCGGCTTCAGGATCAAACATCACGCTCATTATGGCTTCTCGTTTTACGGGCTTAACAATATTGCCTTTCTTTTGCCTGACATAGCAAAACGCATGGCAATTGTGTTTTGTATACTAAACAAGATAGCGAATATGAGAGAAAAAGTCACTGGAAACAGGTGCGGATAGCATTTGTCGGGTGGCGGCTTCGCCTTACCCGACCTACAAAAGCTGCAGATAGCAAAAAGGCGCCTTTAGGGCGCCTTTCTACACTGGTGGGTCGTGCAGGATTCGAACCTGCGACCAATTGATTAAAAGTCAACTGCTCTACCAACTGAGCTAACGACCCCTTGCGGGATTTTTTCTTCGAAGTGGTGGGTCGTGCAGGATTCGAACCTGCGACCAATTGATTAAAAGTCAACTGCTCTACCAACTGAGCTAACGACCCATTCGGGTGCTGACTTCGAAGATTTTTACTCGGTACCACTTTTAAGTGGTGGGTCGTGCAGGATTCGAACCTGCGACCAATTGATTAAAAGTCAACTGCTCTACCAACTGAGCTAACGACCCGAGTGGTGGGTGATGACGGGCTCGAACCGCCGACCCCCTCCGTGTAAAGGAGATGCTCTACCAACTGAGCTAATCACCCACTCTGTAATGCCGGTAATGCGTTAAGTGGTGGGTCGTGCAGGATGACTCGGCTTCGCCTCGCCCTACGGGCCGTTGCTGACGCAACGTTATCCTTCACGTTTTACTACTAATTCCACCTGACTTAGTGGTGGGTCGTGCAGGATTCGAACCTGCGACCAATTGATTAAAAGTCAACTGCTCTACCAACTGAGCTAACGACCCACTTTTACGCTGTTTTCACGTTGTTTGATATCCCGTGGCAACGGCGGCATATATTACTGATTTAAGAATTCAGCGCAACAAAAATTTCGATGAAGATCACTTAACTGCTTAGTAATCATGCTGCACGACCAGAAATAACGCGATTTCTGGTCATGCGATAATCATCCCATCGAATTCAGACGTTTTTGCGCCTGCTTAGCACCTTCGGTACCTGGGAATTTGGAGACCACCTGCTGATAAACCGCTTTGGCTTTCGCGGTGTCGCCTTTGTCCTGCATGATCACGCCCACTTTGTACATCGCATCAGGCGCTTTCGGCGATTTCGGGTAATTTTTCACCACGGAGGCAAAATAAAACGCCGCATCGTCCTTTTTACCCTTGTTGTAATTCAGCTGACCGAGCCAGTAATTCGCATTTGGCTGGTAAGTGGAATCAGGGTACTTCTTAACAAAGTTCTGAAACGCAGCCAGCGCGTCATCCTGACGAGATTGATCCTGCACCAGGGCAATGGCCGCGTTGTAGTCCGTATTCGCGTCACCGCTCTGTACAGGCGCACCTGTTGAAGCAGACGCATCCGCAGCTGGCGCAGAGGTTGCCGCACCGCTCTGGTCGCCCGCGGCTGGCTGTGCTTGTGCTGCCCCACCACCGCTGCTCAGGCTATCTATCTGCAACAAGATTTGCTTCTGACGTTCCACAACCTGGTTAAGCTGATACTGGCTTTCCTGAATCTGACCGCGGAGAGCGTCAATATCATTCTGGTTGTCGGAAAGTTGTTGCTGGAGCTGGGTTAAAAGCTGGCTGTGAGCGTTAGAAATACGCTCGAGTTGAGTGACCCGGTCTTCTACCGAGCCTGAGCCGACACTACTGATTGGTGCCTGAGCAAAAGCGGCCCAGGGGGCCGCTATTCCAACCAGTAACGACAGACTCAACAGATGATGTCTGAAGTTACTGCTCATGCAATTCTCTTAGTAAACCAGTACGGCACGACGGTTTTTGGAGTAAGCCGCTTCGTCGTGACCCAGTACTGCAGGTTTTTCTTTACCGTAAGAAACGATGGAGATCTGGTCAGCAGAAACGCCTTTACCCTGCAGGTACATTTTAACAGCGTTAGCACGACGTTCACCCAGGGAGATGTTGTACTCTGGGGTACCACGTTCGTCCGCATGACCTTCTACGGTGACTTTGTAAGATGGGTTGCTACGCAGGAAGTTTGCGTGCGCATCCAGCATCGCAGCGAAGTCAGAACGGATGTCGTATTTATCCAGATCGAAGTAAACGATGTTGTTCTGCTGCAGCTGCTGCATCTGAAGACGCGCCTGCTCTTCAGAAGACATGTTGCCATTGCCGTTCGCGTCCATACCGGTGCCGGCACCCATCATGCCTTCGCCGCTCTGGTCATTGCTGGCGTTCTTGTTAGAAGAACACGCTGCGATTGCCATTACAGGCAGAGCGATCATCAGCCCCTTCAGCACTTTGTTCAGTTGCATTTCTATGATTCCTTTAGTAATCAATTAATTATTATTTACAGATACGGCGACCAGGCAGGTGATTTTACCTGTCCATCAGTGGCCGGAATACGCGCTTTGAAACGCCCATCTGTAGAAACCAGATTCAGCACAGATCCCATCCCCTGAGAAGAGCTGTAGATTACCATCGTGCCGTTAGGTGCCAGACTCGGCGTTTCATCCAGGAACGTTGACGACAGAACTTGAACGCCACCCGCTACCAGATCTTGTTTGGCAATGTGCTGCTGCCCACCGTTGGAGCTGACCATTACCATAAATTTACCGTCGCTGCTCACGTCTGAGTTCTGGTTCTGTGAACCTTCCCAGGTAATACGCTGTGGAGCACCGCCGTTGATGTTGACTTTGTAGATTTGTGGACGGCCAGCCTGGTCAGAGGTAAACGCCAGGTTTTGACTGTCCGGGAACCATGAAGGTTCAGTGTTGTTGCTGCGACCGTCGGTCACCTGACGGATCTGGCCAGAGCCAATGTCCATCACGTACAGGTTCAGGCTACCGGTTTTTGACAGCGCAAACGCCAGTTTAGACCCGTCCGGAGAGAACGAAGGCGCGCCGTTGTGACGTGGGAAGGACGCTACCTGACGAACGGCACCGTTTGCCAGCGTCTGGATTACCAGCGCAGAACGACCGCTTTCGAAGGTCACATAGGCGAGCTTAGAACCGTCCGGAGACCAGGCTGGAGACATCAGCGGCTGGGAAGAACGCTTCACCAGGAACTGGTTGTAACCGTCGTAGTCAGAGACGCGCAGCTCATACGGGAACTGACCACCGTTGGTCTGCACCACATAAGCAATACGGGTACGGAACGCACCTTTAATGCCGGTCAGTTTTTCAAATACCGCATCGCTGGCAGCGTGTGCCGCGTAGCGCAGGTACTGTTTAGTGACCTTGTAAGAGTTCTGAGCCAGAACGGTACCTGGTGCACCGCCGGTATCCACCAGCTGCCAGGCCACGTTGTAAGAGCCGTCCGGGTTAGGGGTAACCTGACCCACAACGACCGCATCAATACCCAGCGCAGACCATGCCGCAGGCTGTACTTCCTGCGCGCTGCCCGGCTGTTGAGGCAGACGAGAACGATCTAACGGGTTGAATTTACCGCTGTTACGCAGGTCAGCCGCCACGATGCCACCGGCATCTTCAGGTGCAGCGCCAGGACCGGCCCACTGGAACGGAACAACGCCGATTGGGCGTGCCGAGTCCACCCCCTGGGTGATCTCGATACGTACTTCTGCGTGCAGGACTGCTGCCCACAGCATTAAAAAACCAAATGCTACACGTAATGCCTGCTTCATCATATCTCCCTTATCCGGGTAACCTTACCCACGATAATTTAGCAGAATGTTAACAAACTCAAATAGACAAAACTACCAGAACCCTGTGACTAAACCTGGTCTATTTTTCCCCGTTTGCACGGGGAAAATGTAACTTAAGGTTTGAAGTCCAGCGGCGCATTTTTGAAGACTTCGTAAACAGCCTGAGATGGCGGTTTAGGCATCTTCGCCTGACGCGCTGCAGCCAGGGCCGCAGTACATAAAGCCGGGTCGCCACCTTCAGACTTAATATCCAGCAGCATGCCGTCCGGAGCCAGTTTTATACGCAACGTACACGTTTTACCGGCGTAGGAAGACGCATCATAGAATCGGCTTTCAATAGCGGATTTAATCTGCGCGGCATAACCGTTGATTTCAGCCCCTGTCGCACCGTTACTCTTAGTGTTACCGCTTCCCGTCGGCGCTGCGTTGTTTCCTTTCGCACCACCGCCCGTTTTCGGCGCATTCTTACCGGAGCTCAAATCGCCCAGCAGATCGTCAACCCCTGCGGCAGCAGCAGCTTTTTCAGCGGCGGCGGCCTTCTTCGCAGCGGCTTTTTCAGCTGCCGCTTTCTTATCGGCTGCGGCCTTCTCAGCGGCAGCTTTTTTATCAGCTGCGGCTTTTTCGGCGGCAGCGGCTTTTTCTGCCGCGGCTTTCTCGGCAGCAGCCGCTTTCTTCGCGGCATCAGCAGCGGCTTTCTTCGCGGCTTCCTGAGCGGCTTTTTTCGCGGCTTCGGCTTCAGCTTTCTTCTGAGCATCGGCAGCGGCTTTCTTCGCCGCTTCGGCTTCAGCTTTTTTCTGTGCATCAGCAGCGGCTTTCTTCGCGGCTTCCGCTTCGGCTTTCTTCTGGGCGTCGGCAGCGGCTTTCTTCGCCGCTTCGGCTTCAGCTTTCTTCTGGGCGTCGGCAGCGGCTTTCTTCGCCGCTTCGGCTTCAAATTTAGCCTGGGCATCAGCCTGCGCTTTCGCGTCCGCTGCGGCTTTGGCTGCCGCCTCTTCCGCCTGCTTTTGCTGCTCCTGAGCTTTCTTCGCGGCCTCTTCGGCTTGTTTCTGCTGTTCCGCCTGCGCTTTCGCGGCTTCCTGCGCCTGCAAACGTTCTTTCTCGAGCTGCTTCAAACGCTCCTGCTCTGCGGCCTGCTTTTCACGCAGCTCTTCCGCCTGCTGTTGCGCCTGTTTTTCACGCTGCTCTTCAGCCCGTTTGGCACTCGCCTTCTGCTGTTGTTCGCGATTATAGTTCTGTACTACCGCACCGGGATCCACCATCACGGCGTCAATGGAAGACCCTCCACCGCCGCCGGCTGATGCATCAATATGCTCGTCGAACGAACTCCAGATCAGCGCTGCAAAAAGAATAACGTGCAGCACTGCGGAGACGATTATCGCTCGCTTAAGCTTGTCGTTCTGTTCGGTTGCCTTTGACACTATCGGTTCCCAAAAACTACGCGGATGATCAAATAGGTTGGGTCATTAAGCCAACTGACTTAACACCCGCACTATGTAGCAAGTTCAGCGCTTTAATAATTTCATCGTAGGGTACGTCCTTCGCGCCACCGATTAAGAAGACCGTTTTCGGATTTGACGCCAGGCGACGCTGCGCTTCAGCAATAACCTGCTCAGGCGGCAGCTGATCCATACGATCTTTCTCTACCACCACGCTGTATTGCCCTACGCCGGAAACCTCAATGATAACAGGAGGATCGTCATTGGTGCTCACCGCCTGTGATTCTGTCGCATCCGGCAGATCCACTTCCACGCTCTGGGTAATGATGGGGGCTGTTGCCATGAAGATCAGCAGCAGTACCAGCAGGACGTCCAGCAGTGGAACGATATTGATTTCGGACTTGAGCTCGCGACGACCTCGTCCACGGGATCTGGCCATGGTTTACCCCTTGTTGCTCTCGGTGCTGGTAAACGCCTGACGGTGCAGAATCGCGGTGAACTCTTCCATAAAGTTGTCGTAGTTCAGTTCCAGTTTGTTCACGCGCTGGTTCAGACGGTTATACGCCATAACCGCCGGAATGGCCGCAAACAGACCGATAGCGGTCGCAATCAGTGCTTCAGCGATACCCGGTGCAACCATCTGCAACGTGGCCTGCTTCACCGCGCCCAGCGCGATAAAGGCGTGCATAATCCCCCAGACGGTACCAAACAGGCCGATATACGGGCTGATGGAACCCACCGTGCCAAGGAAAGGAATGTGCGTTTCAAGGTTTTCCAGCTCACGGTTCATAGAGATACGCATCGCACGCGAAGCACCTTCTACCACCGCTTCCGGCGCGTGATTATTCGCACGGTGCAGGCGGGCAAACTCTTTGAATCCGCTATAAAAAATTTGCTCGGAGCCGGTCAGATTCTCGCGGCGTCCCTGGCTCTCCTGATACAGACGAGAAAGCTCAATACCCGACCAGAACTTATCTTCAAACGCTTCGGCTTCACGGCCAGCGGCATTGAGGATACGCGTTCTCTGGATAATGATGGCCCAGGATGCGATTGAAAAACCAATCAAAATCAACATGATAAGTTTAACCAGAAGGCTTGCCTTCAGGAACAAATCAAGGATATTCATGTCAGTCACTGCTTAAACTCCGCGACAATAGACTTAGGAAGCGCACGAGGCTTCATTATGGTTGGATCAACACAAACAATCAGCACTTCAGCTGAGTTCAGTACGGTATTCTCTGCGTTGACTATCCGCTGCGTGAAAACCAGTGAGGTCCCGCGCATTGATGTAATTTCAGTTTGGACTTCGAGCATATCGTCGAGTCTGGCAGGCGCAAAATACTCAAGCGTCATCTTGCGTACCACGAAGGCAACTCGCTCAGCCAACAGCACCTGTTGACTAAAGTGATGATGGCGCAGCATCTCTGTGCGTGCCCGTTCATAAAAAGCAACGTAGCTGGCGTGGTAAACCACACCACCGGCATCGGTGTCTTCGTAATAGACACGAACCGGCCATCGAAACAGCGTTGTATTCACTTTACATCCCAGTAATGCAACAAAAGTTAATGCTTTTAAACTTCGCTACTATACGCGCGGGAATGAGGGTTGGGAATGGGAGAAAGTAAACGGAGAGTAAATTTTTATGGGCTTGAGTAAGCCCATAACGTTAACGGACATTTCTTATTCAGAAGAAGAAGAAAATCAAACCGGCGAGAAGCACCAGATCGGCAACCAGCGGACAAAAAATTCCCTGCCAGTGAACGGCTTTCGGACGAAAGCCCACGCCGTGGATCACGCCTGCGCAGACCGCCCACATAATGAGGAAGCCGTGCCAGATTTCAAGCTCGCTGGTTTTCGCTGCAAAGCGCGAAGGGTCCCAGAAGATACAACCTGCCAGCAGTAATGCCATCACTAAAGAAAGCGCCCGTAACGGGCGCTTATCCATTACCGCATATAACGTTGCGATAATATTCATCAGTGTTTTTCTTCACCCGCTTTGGTCGCTTCGACGTGCTCAAGCGCCAGGGCAGTGATGACACCAAATGCACAGGCAAGAAGCGTCCCTAAAATCCATGCGAAATACCACATATTCAGCTCCTTACTTAGTACATAGAGTGGGTGTTGCTTTCGATATGTTCTTTGGTGATGCGACCGAACATTTTCCAGTAACACCAGATGGTGTAGGCCAGAACAATCGGAACGAACACGCAAGCAACATACGTCATCAGGTTCAGCGTCATGTGGCTGGACGTTGCATCCCACATCGTCAGGCTAGCATTCAGCATGGTGCTGGATGGCATGACGAATGGGAACATGGCAATACCCGCCGTCAGAATAATGCATGCCAGGGTCAGTGAAGAGAACACGAACGCCAGAGCGCCTTTCTCCAGACGAGACGTCAACACGGTCAGCAGCGGCAGCAGCACGCCCAGAGCCGGGATCGCCCACAGCGCAGGGGTGTTGTTGAAGTTCACCAGCCATGCGCCCGCCTGACGCGCCACTTCTTTGGTCAGCGGGTTAGACGGCGCGGTATGGTTGATTGCAGACGTCACCACGTAGCCATCAATGCCGTACACCACCCACACACCGGCCAGCGCGAAGCAGACCAGCGTGACCAGCGCAGCAACCTGAGCCGTCGCGCGAGAACGCAGGTGCAGCTCACCCACCGTACGCATCTGCAGGTAAGTTGCGCCCTGGGTGATGATCATCGCCACGCTCACCACACCGGCCAGCAGACCAAACGGGTTCAGCAGCTGGAAGAAGTTACCGGTGTAGTAAAGACGCATGTATTCGTCCAGATGGAACGGTACGCCCTGCAGCAGGTTACCGAACGCCACGCCGATCACCAACGGTGGAACGAAGCTACCGATGAAGATGCCCCAGTCCCACATGTTGCGCCAGCGGGTGTCTTCAATCTTGGAACGGTAGTCGAAACCGACCGGACGGAAGAACAAAGAGGCCAGCACCAGAATCATCGCCACATAGAAGCCGGAGAACGCAGCCGCGTAGACCATCGGCCAGGCAGCAAACAGCGCGCCGCCTGCGGTGATCAGCCACACCTGGTTACCGTCCCAGTGAGGGGCGATGGAGTTGATCATGATTCGACGCTCGGTGTCATTACGACCGAGGAAACGGGTGAGCATCCCCACCCCCATGTCGAAACCATCCGTGACGGCGAAACCGATCAGCAGAACGCCGATCAACAGCCACCAGATAAAACGCAATACTTCATAATCGATCATTTGATGACTCCTGTCTTAGCGTGCCGGCTGAGTAGTCGCAGTGGACTGCTCGTAGTGATAGCGACCGGTTTTCAGGCTGCTTGGGCCAAGGCGCGCGAACTTGAACATCAGGAACAGTTCAGCCACCAGGAACAGGGTGTACAGACCGCAAATCAGCAGCATGGAGAAGATCAGATCGCCCGCTGTCAGGGACGAGTTCGCTACCGCGGTTGGCAGTACCTCACCAATCGCCCATGGCTGACGGCCATACTCGGCAACAAACCAGCCGGATTCAATCGCGATCCACGGCAGTGGAATCCCGTACAGCGCGGTGCGCAGCAGCCATTTTTTCTCGCCGATACGGTTGCGAATCACGGACCAGAAGGAGGCCGCAATGATCAGCAGCATGATGATGCCGCAGCCCACCATGATACGGAATGCAAAGTACAGCGGCGCAACGCGCGGAATGGAGTCTTTGGTTGCCATCTGGATCTGCGCTTCCGTCGCATCAGAAACGTTCGGGGTATAGCGTTTCAGCAGCAGACCGTAACCCAGGTCTTTCTTCACGGTGTTGAACTGATCGCGAACAGCCTGATCGGTAGAACCGGCACGCAGCTGTTCCAGCAGCGAGTAGGCTTTCATACCGTTACGGATACGCTCTTCGTGCTGAACCATCAGCTCTTTCAGACCCGTTACCTGCTTATCGACAGAACGGGTGGCGATGATGCCCAGCGCGTAAGGGATCTGAATCGCGAAGCGGTTTTCCTGTGCGTCCTGATCGGGAATACCGAACAGCGTAAAGGCAGCAGGCGCTGGTTGGGTTTCCCATTCGGCTTCGATGGCGGCCAGTTTGGTTTTCTGCACGTCGCCCATTTCGTAACCAGATTCATCACCCAGAACGATAACAGAGAGGATGGCAGCCATACCGAAGCTTGCAGCGATAGCAAAGGAGCGCTTGGCAAACGCGAAGTCACGACCGCGCAGCATATAGTAAGAACTGATACCCAGAATAAACATCGCGCCGCACACATAGCCAGAAGCGACGGTGTGTACGAATTTAACCTGCGCAACGGGGTTCAGGACCAGCTCGGCAAAGCTGACCATCTCCATGCGCATGGTTTCGAAGTTGAAATCAGACGCGATAGGGTTCTGCATCCAGCCGTTCGCTACCAGGATCCACAGCGCGGACAGGTTCGAACCTAATGCCACCAGCCAGGTCACCGCCATATGCTGGACTTTACCCAGACGGTCCCAACCGAAGAAGAACAGACCTACAAAGGTGGATTCGAGGAAGAATGCCATCAGACCTTCAATGGCCAGCGGCGCACCGAAGATATCCCCTACATAGTGGGAATAGTAAGACCAGTTAGTCCCGAACTGGAACTCCATGGTCAAACCGGTTGCCACGCCCAGTGCGAAGTTGATACCAAACAACTTGCCCCAGAACTTGGTCATATCTTTATAAATCTGTTTGCCGGAGAGAACGTATACCGTTTCCATGATGGCCAGCAGGAACGCCATACCGAGCGTCAGCGGCACAAAAAGGAAGTGGTACATCGCGGTCAAGGCAAACTGTAAGCGCGACAGTTCGACTATATCTAACATCATGACTCCTTGCTCATCGCATGAAGACTCCGAGAGTGAACCCCGTCAGAGAGAGATCCACACGCATGCCCCAATACAAATTATTCGCATCCTTGTCGTCGTTATTACCCTAAAGGAAGATAAAAACGATGACGTGAGGTTACAAATACGTTAATAAAAAACTCAAATTGATCCCGCAAATATAATACGCTGCAAAACCCTTACGATAAACAGGTTTTTATTGAATCACATTTACGTTTTTCGACGGCGATCAATTTATAGCAAAATTACCACTTTTCGGCCATTTTGATCGGGGACAATTTAGCGCTTTTCAGTGCCTTTTTCCAAGGTTTAAACCTTGATTTAAATCAAAAACAGACGCCAATGTTAACTATGTTTAATCATGGTGAGAGTGGTAAAAACCATGTTAACGATATGTACATGCTAAGATATGGTTGGTTATCGAAGAAGGGAAAAAATATAAACAGAAGTGATTTTAATTAACGCGAAAGAAAAGCATCCTTTCGATGTACGACAACCAATAAAGCATAGTCGGGCCGGGTTATTTTTCCATTGAATTTTTGCGGCCCTTCGCAATTACATTTATTTTACTTTTATCACTCCATAACTTAACACCGTCATGTGACTATTTAATGAAAAAAGGCCGCACCTTCTGCAGCCTTTTTCGAATCAATGGTCAGGCGATAAGAATACTAAAGGTTCGCGACTGCCCGGGCCTGAATGCCCCCGCAATCCCCTCTCCTTCACACCGTTCCATTATGCGTTCATTCATGTCCGTCTCGCGGCACCGCTTCACCCTCGGATTCATGGATAACGTCGTGTCACATGCGCTGGACTCTGAAGGGTTAAACAGGCGGAGAATGAGCTCATCACGATCTTCAGCCTTTTTCAGCGTACTGAGCACGCACCCCGTGGGCGAAAGCGCGAGCAGACTGTAACTTTCCGGCGTGATAAACGACGCGCGATTCAGCTTCATCGCGTCCCAGGGAATTTTGTTATAGCACTGCACCGGCGTTAACCATGCTTTAGCCTGCTGCGCAACGCCCGCGTTTTCCGGCGTGCCGCTGAAGCTGAAGAGGCTAAAGCGGCAGGTTAACGGCCCGCGAACCTGAGAGTCAGGAACAGGCATTTTGATCCCCGAAGGTCTGCCCGGACGCAGCAGCAGGTCCTCTTTGCCGAGTACACCTACGCCACGCAACAGGGTCAAGGCGAAGGCTTTTTTGTCATCCCCCACCACTTCAAACTCACGCAGTCCTTCGGTGAACAGCGCCAGCCCGTTTCGCTTTTCCTGCAGGACGGCATAGTTGAGTAAATTCCAGACGGGAACCGGTGCTTCTTTCCACCCCTCCTCCTGCCAGCTTGCCATCGCCGCATCCTGCACCGGGCGAGTGAGCGTGCCAAACTGCGTATCCGCTAACACTTCCTGAGTGGTAAACGGCGTTGGGATGAGTACCCGAACGCGGTGGTCGTCGGCCTGGTTATCAATACGCACCGCCACATCAATGCGTCTGCTGTTATGACTGAGCGTAATCTCAAACTCAGCGTCGACGTAGCCGTTTCGCTGGCGAGCGGCGCGCTCGGCCAGATTAGCCGGAACGGCGATCCGATGGCGGATAGCCGCCCTGCTCTGCCAGCCCTCGTGCGTGACCTTAACCTGATGTTCACCCTGCGCTGAAGTAAGTCTCCACTCTTCCCGCGACGGCGAGTAGTCGTACTCATCGCCATCATCGGAACTCTCCTCGAGCTCCAGCACGCGGTCATAAATAAGCCCGGTCTCTTTGTCGCGCAGGCGCAGCGTGCCGTCGTCATTTAAGTCAATCTGCCAGAAGGCATTTTCAAGTAAGGATTCGGTGTTTTTCACCGCAGGGAGCACCTTCCCGGCCACGTTTGGTTCGATAAACAGCGTGCGGTAGCCCATCGACGGCAGTATCTGGCGGATCTGAATATCAAACTCCATAAACGGTTCGTAATTGCCGTAATGGACAATCTGCCGGTCAATAAGACCCGGGTCGAGCTCGCGCGCGCTGCGGATGAAGCAGGGGATTTCATTGCCTTTTTCATCTCGAAGGCGGAACTGGCTGGCGCGCAGCCGAATCGTGGTGTTTATCACCTCTTCACGCGGCCAGGGCATCAGGTTGAACATAACCAGCTTATCGGCATCGCTTTGCGGCATGTTGTCGACAATCTTGCGCATAGAGAAACGCACCAGGTTGTCAGCCATGTCCTCAGCCAGCTCAAAGCGGGAGACAATCTCACGGTGCACCTTGTCGCTACAGCAGCAGCCGATGCTGTCGTGAGCGTGGTTTTTGAGGATCTCTTTCCACATTTTCTCCAGCAGACCGTGGTGGTAGTCGAAGCCCAGCGTCCAGGCAAGCGTCGCCAGCGGCTCGAGGATATTGACAATTTTGTTCTCGATACGCGCATGGGCGATTTTAATGTCCATGCGGGTGGAGCCGATGGTCCGGTGAACGCGCATGTATTTCCCGTCAATAAACTCCCCTTTTAACGTCGCCAGGGCGTCGCGGTGCGCGTCGATGCGATCAAACACCTCCTCAAACCGACTCATCACAAATTGACGCTGGGGATAGATTTCACGAAGCGTCTCCATCACCGCGAAAATGTTCTGCTGCAGGGGCATCTGATCGTGGCCGTTGGGCAGCAAAATCTCGTTGGTGACGGAGGCGTTTTCCAGCACCTCGAAATAACTGTCGAGCCGTTTTCGCAGACCGGCTTCATCCTCCGGTAAGTACTTACCAATCGCGTAGCCCAGCGGCAGCACCTGCGTAGTCACTTCACTGCCGTCCTGGCTCTGCCAGAGAAACTCGGTTTTATCGGTCCCGTGTCGCTCAGAACAGCCGCGCCAGAACATCGCGCGCGTAATGCCAAATCCGTTATAGATATGCGGAAGCTGGCCGGACATACCAAACGAATCCGGTAGATAACCGATCTTCATCGGCTCGCCAAACGCCATGCAGTCGCGCATGCCGTACATCAGGTTGCGGACAATCGACTCGCCGCTCACAATCGTGGTGTCGGTCTGGGTATACCAGGGGCCGATAATGAGTTTCCCTCGTTCGACAAGCGCCTTCACGCGAGAGCGGTTTTCGGGCACGACGGCAAAATAATCCTCCAGCACCGCCGTCTGTCCATCGAGGACATAATATTTATACTCGTCATCCTGCTCCAGACGGGTCAGGATCTCTTCCATATTATTGACCAGAAGAATACGCGACTCTTCGGTGGTGAAGTACCACTCACGGTCCCAGTGCATATGCGGCGTGATATGAACGCGAGATACGGCTTTCATCTTCGTTTCCTGTGTGTGCGTTATTACGGTATGGCGTCTTCAGTGACGTAGCTGCCCTTTTTCACCGCCTGGCGTCGCCAGAGCAGCAGAACAAAGGTGGAGATAGCGGTCCCCACCAGCGCCGCGCCAAACCAGCCCGCCGCCGCAACCACACCACTCAACCCGGCATCGTGAAGTAAAAAGAGAGAGAAAATACCGGCCCCCGGCGTAGACAGCCCGATCCCCATCGCGCCGACAATCGCGCCTGTGACCATGGAGCCAAGCACAAATGAACCAATGACGCGAAGCGGATCTTCAATCGCCATTGGAATCGCCCCTTCGGTAATGCCCGCGAGGCCAAGCAGCCAGGTGGATTTACCGGTTTCAATTTCAAACGATTTGAACAGCTTCGGCGCCAGCAACGTTGAGGCCGTAACGGTGAAGGCCGACACCATTTTGACGGAGGCAAAGATGGCATAAGGACCGTATACCCCGTTAGCCATCGCGCCCAGACAGAACGCGTAAGAGGCTTTATTGACCGGGCCACCCAAATCGAATGAGCACATAAATCCGAGGATCGCCCCGAGGAGCAGCGCATTCGCGCCGGACAGCCCATTAAGCCAGGCGGTGAGCGTGTTATTAAGCCAGGCCACCGGCTCACCGATGACAAACAGCATCAGGCTGCCTGCACCCAGTACGCCAATGACCGGATAGAGATAAAACGTCCAGAAGCCGTTGAACCGGCTACTCAGGCGAATATGATTTTTCACCCAGCGCATCAGGTAGCCCGCGATTAGCCCGCCAACGATAGCCCCGAGAAAACCCGAGCCGATCATATTGGCAGCCAGACCGGCCGCAAAGCCCGGCGTCAGGGCGGGTTTATCCGCCAGCGAGTAAGCGGTATAGGCCGCCAGAACCGGGATCATCAATATGCCGAGCATGCCGCCGCCCAGCTTGCGGTATAGCCACAGCCACGAGTTTTCCTGGTCGAACAGGTGCTGCAGGCCCAGGATTTGCGCCAGCAGCACTGAAACGGCCAGCACCGTACCGCCGGCGACGATCAGCGGCACCGCGAAGGAGATGCCGCTGAGAAGCGCCTGCTTGAGTTCAGCTTTAACGCTCTTTTTCGTTTCGGTATCGACCTGCGCATGCCGCGCGACGGTAGAAGGCTTTAGCGCCAGCGCGCGCTCAATGAGCGCTTCAGCATGCCGCAGGGGTTCCGCGACGGGCACGGAAAGGGCGGGGATCCCCTGAAAGCGCTCGCTCTCTTTAATCGCCACTTCTGCCGCAAAAATGCACGCTTTCGCCTCCCGCAGCTGCTGCGCGGTGATGCGACCCTCAATGCCGTTCGCCCCCTGCTTTTCGACCACCACGTTGACGCCCAGCTTACGCCCCGCTTTTTCCAGGTACTCAGCCGCCATGTAGGTATGGGCAATCCCAGCCGGACAGGCGGTGACGCAGACGACGGTGGGTGCATTCAGCAACGGGGCAACCTCGTCTTCCTGCGAGACCCCGTTCAGCGCATCAAGGAGATCCTCCGCCGTCGCTGCAGCCATAACGCGTTCCCGAAGCGCATCATCTGCCAGGCGAGACGTCAGTGAGGTCAGCACCTGGATATGCGTGGATCCCGCTTCAGCAGGCGGGATGGCAAGCAGGACAATCAGCTCAACGTTTTCAGGGCCGTCCACCCCCTCCCACTCCAGCGGTTCGCTCAGCGTAGCAACCGCAAAAGCCGCTTCGTTCACCGCGCTCGATTTACCATGCGGGACAGCCAGCCCTTCACCCAGTGCCGTTGGCCCCTGCGATTCGCGGCGGTAGACCTCCGCCAAAAATGCCTCGCCATCAGTAATTTTGCCCAGCGCCACCAGCCGCATCGTAAGCTGGCGAATGGCCTCATCACGGCTGGCATAGCGTGCCTGCACGCAGACAGCACGGGCGTGGGTCAGAGTCGTCAGGTTCATGAGATCCTCACACTTAAGTTGTTATTGTCTGGCGGCAATTGTGGCAGGTCATTCAATACATTTATGTGATCATTTTCACTAACAACGCTAAATTTGTATTTAATTGGTATTATTTACAAATTTCAGGCTGAAGGCATAATTCCGTGAAAAGGTATTAGAAAGGCAGATTCGATGGGTCACAAACCGATGTACCGGCAGATAGCCGATGCGCTTCGCGAGAAAATTACTGCGGGTGAGTTAAAACCCGGCGATGCGTTACCGACGGAATCCAGCCTTCAGGAGGCATTCAACGTTAGCCGCGTCACGGTGCGACAGGCGCTGAAGCTGCTTACGGAAGAGCAGATCGTTGAGAGCATTCAGGGCAGCGGCACCTACGTAAAAGAAGAGCGCGTCAATTACGACATTTACCAGCTCACCGGTTTTTACGAAAAACTGGCAGACCGGAACGTGGATTCCCACAGCGAGGTGAGCACTTTCGAAGTACTGAAAGCCGATGAAAAACTTGCCGAAAAGCTGAATATCGCTCATGACGATAAAGTCTGGCACGTCAAACGCGTTCGTTTTATCAAACAGAAACCGGTGAATCTGGAAGAGACGTGGATGCCGCTGGCGATGTTCCCCGACCTCACCTGGGAAGTGATGGAAAACTCGAAATACCACTACGTTGAGCAGATCAAAAAGCTGGTTATCGATCGCAGCGAGCAGGAGCTGGTGCCGATCATGCCGTCAGAGGAGGCGATCGCCGCGCTGTCACTCGATCCGAGAAAGCCGATCCTGGAAAAAGTCTCCCGCGGGTTTCTGAAGGACGGACGGGTATTTGAATACAGCCGCAACGTGTTCAATACCGATGATTACAAGTTCACGCTAGTCGCCAGACGCAGGCAATAAAAAAGGCCGCTTTACAGCGGCCAACCATGTCGAAACGGACATTTTTATACTGCAACGCCCCCTCTCGGGGAGCAGAGAGGACTTACTTAATGATGGATTTCAGTGCTTCGCCGATATCCGCCAGGCTGCGAACGGTCTTCACGCCTGCGGCTTCCAGCGCTGCGAATTTCTCATCAGCCGTACCCTTACCCCCGGCGATGATCGCGCCTGCGTGACCCATACGCTTGCCTTTCGGCGCGGTTACACCGGCGATGTAACCTACAACCGGCTTGGTCACGTGTTCTTTGATGTAAGCAGCCGCTTCTTCTTCCGCGCTACCACCGATCTCACCGATCATCACGATCGCTTCGGTCTGTGGATCTTCCTGGAACATCTTCAGGATGTCGATGAAGTTAGAGCCCGGGATCGGGTCACCGCCGATGCCCACGCAGGTGGACTGGCCGAAGCCGTAATCGGTGGTCTGCTTAACCGCTTCATAAGTCAGGGTACCGGAACGGGAGACGATGCCCACTTTGCCCGGCTTGTGAATGTGGCCCGGCATGATGCCGATTTTGCATTCGCCCGGGGTGATCACGCCTGGGCAGTTCGGGCCGATCATGCGCACACCGGCTTCATCCAGCTTCACCTTCACGGTCAGCATATCCAGCGTCGGGATGCCTTCGGTGATGGTGATGATCAGTTTGATACCCGCGTCGATCGCTTCCAGAATGGAGTCTTTGCAGAACGGTGCCGGAACGTAGATCACGGTGGCGGTAGCGCCGGTTGCTTCTACGGCTTCACGCACGGTGTTGAACACCGGCAGGCCCAGGTGGGTGGTGCCGCCTTTACCTGGCGTTACGCCGCCAACCATGTTGGTGCCGTAGGCAATCGCCTGTTCGGAGTGGAAAGTCCCCTGGCTACCGGTGAAGCCCTGGCAGATAACCTTGGTATCTTTATTAATTAAAACTGACATTATTTCCCCTCCACTGCGGCAACAACCTGCTGAGCTGCATCCGTCAGACTTTTCGCTGCAATAATATTCAGGCCGCTGTCAGCCAGTTTTTTCGCGCCGAGTTCAGCGTTGTTACCTTCCAGACGCACAACTACCGGAACGTTAACGCCCACTTCTTCAACCGCACCGATGATACCGTCGGCGATCAGGTCGCAACGGACGATACCGCCGAAGATGTTCACCAGAACGGCCTTCACGTTGTCGTCAGAGAGAATGATTTTGAACGCTTCGGTTACGCGCTCTTTGGTTGCGCCGCCGCCTACGTCGAGGAAGTTTGCTGGCTCACCGCCGTGCAGCTTAACGATGTCCATGGTGCCCATTGCCAGGCCCGCACCGTTAACCATGCAGCCGATGTTGCCGTCCAGCGCCACGTAGTTCAGCTCCCACTGTGCAGCCTGTGCTTCACGCGGGTCTTCCTGAGACTGGTCGCGCATTTCGCGCAGATCCGGCTGGCGGAACAGCGCGTTGCCGTCAGCGCCCAGCTTGCCGTCAAGGCAGATCAGATCGCCCTGGGTGGTGATCACCAGCGGGTTGATCTCGATCAGCGCCAGATCGCGCTCCAGGAAGATGGTCGCCAGACCCATGAAGATCTTGGTGAACTGCTGAACCAGCTTGCCTTCCAGGCCCAGCTTGAACGCCAGCTCGCGACCCTGGTAAGGCATTGGGCCCGCCAGCGGATCGATAGCCACTTTGTGGATCAGGTGCGGAGTCTCTTCCGCCACTTTTTCGATTTCCACGCCGCCTTCGGTAGACGCCATGAACACCACGCGACGGGAGCTACGGTCAACAACCGCGCCCAGGTACAGCTCTTTGGCGATGTCGGTCGCGGCTTCAACCAGGATCTGGTTAACCGGCTGGCCGTTCGCATCCGTCTGGTAGGTCACCAGGCGCTTGCCGAGCCAATGTTCCGCAAACGCACGGATCTCTTCTTTGCTCTTAACAACCTTCACACCGCCCGCTTTACCACGGCCACCAGCGTGAACCTGACATTTAACTACCCACGGGCCGGAACCGATTTTAGATGCGGCTTCTTCTGCTTCACGCGGGGTAGTACAGGCATAACCCACCGGAGCCGGTAAGCCATACCGGGCAAACAGCTGTTTGGCCTGATATTCATGTAAGTTCATGTGTTCTATCCATCCTTCAGGGTAATCGTTATCTTCAAACCTGTAGACCGGCGCGGTCTGTGTGCCGGATGGCGCTACGCTTATCCGGCCTACAGGGCAGGTGATGCTAAATCGTTACTAGACGTCCAGCAGCAGACGCGTTGGATCTTCCAGCAGCTCTTTAATGGCGACCAGGAAGCCCACGGACTCGCGGCCGTCGATCAGGCGGTGGTCGTAAGAGAGCGCCAGGTACATCATCGGCAGGATCTCAACTTTACCGTCTACCGCCATCGGACGATCTTTAATGGCATGCATACCCAGGATCGCGCTCTGCGGCGGGTTAATGATCGGGGTAGACATCAGCGAGCCGAATACGCCGCCGTTGGTAATGGTGAAGTTACCGCCGGTCAGATCGTCTACGGTCAGCTTGCCGTCGCGGCCTTTCACGGCCAGCTCTTTGATATTTTTCTCGATGTCAGCCATACCCAGGGTATCCACATCACGCAGAACCGGGGTGACCAGGCCGCGTGGAGTAGAAACCGCCATGCTGACGTCGAAATAGTTGTGGTAAACCACGTCATCGCCATCGATGGACGCGTTCACTTCCGGGTAGCGTTTCAGCGCTTCAACCACCGCCTTCACGTAGAAGGACATAAAGCCAAGACGGATACCGTGACGTTTTTCAAACGCGTCGCCGTACTGCTTGCGCAGGTCCATGATGGGCTTCATGTTGACTTCGTTGAAGGTGGTCAGCATCGCGGTAGAGTTTTTCGCTTCCAGCAGACGCTCGGCCACGCGCTTGCGCAGGCGGGTCATTGGCACGCGTTTTTCGCTGCGGGCGCCCAGAGCAGGCTGAGCTGCTGGCGCGGCCGCAGGAGCTTTCGCTTCTGCCGCCTGAGCAGGCGCTTTCGCCAGGTGCTTGTCAATGTCTTCGCGGGTCAGACGGCCGCCCACACCGGTGCCTTTGATGGCTGCCGGGTCAAGGCTGTGCTCAGCCAGCAGGCGACGGATCGCCGGGCTGAGCGCGTCGTTAGACTGTTCTTCCAGAGAAGCCTGCTGGCGCTGAGCCGGCGTAGAGGCTTTCTCTTCAGATTTCGCGCTGGACTCTTTGCCCGCGCTGTTGCCTTCACGCAGGCGACCCAGGATCTGACGAGAGGTGACGGTGGTACCTTCATCTTCCAGCACCGCGTCCAGAACGCCATCCGCCGAAGCCGGTACTTCCAGTACCACTTTGTCAGTTTCGATTTCTACCAGCACTTCATCGCGCTTAACGGCATCGCCTGGTTTTTTGTGCCAGGTAGCGACGGTCGCATCTGCTACGGATTCAGGCAGGTCGGGAACAAGAATATCTACGCTACTCATTTTGTATCCTTTAATTAATCGACGTTCAGCGCGTCATTGACCAGATCTTGTTGCTGCTTCTGGTGAACGGACATATACCCTACCGCCGGAGAGGCGGAGGCCGGGCGACCTGCGTAACGCAGGGCTGACCCAAATGGAATCACTTCACGGAAATGATGCTGGCTGCAGTACCATGCGCCCTGGTTGAGCGGCTCTTCCTGGCACCAGACAAAATCATGAACGTGAGCGTAAGGTTTCAGCACTTCCTGCATCGCCTGATGCGGGAACGGATAAAGCTGTTCGATACGCACGATGGCGACATCTTTCTGATCGTTCTTGCGGCGCTGTTCCAGCAGGTCGTAATAAACCTTACCAGAACACATCACCACGCGCTTCACGGCCTGCGGATCCAGCTCGTCAATTTCACCGATGGCTGGCAGGAAGGTGCCGTTGGCCAGCTCGTCCAGGCTGGACACCGCCAGCGGGTGACGCAGCAGGGATTTCGGCGACATCACCACCAGCGGACGACGCATACCGCGCAGCGCCTGACGACGCAGCATGTGGTACACCTGCGCCGGGGTAGACGGCACGCAGACCTGCATGTTCTGCTCGGCGCAAAGCTGCAGATAGCGTTCCAGACGCGCGGAGGAGTGCTCCGGACCCTGGCCTTCATAACCGTGCGGCAGCAGCATCACCAGACCGCACATGCGGCCCCACTTCTGCTCGCCGGAGGAGATGAACTGGTCGATAACGACCTGCGCACCGTTGGCGAAGTCACCGAACTGCGCTTCCCAGATGGTCAGGGTGCGCGGTTCCGCCGTGGCGTATCCGTATTCGAAAGCCAGTACCGCTTCTTCAGACAGCACGGAGTCCCAGACCTTGAACTGGCCCTGACCGTTGTGCACGTGCTGCAGCGGAGTATAGGTTGAACCGTTGGACTGGTTGTGAACCACCGCGTGACGGTGGAAGAAGGTGCCGCGGCCCGCATCTTCACCGGACAGACGCACAGGAATGCCTTCGTCAACCAGCGTTGCGTAAGCCAGCGTTTCCGCGCCGCCCCAGTCGAACAGCTTCTCGCCTGCCGCCATGGACTGACGGTCAGCGTAAATTTTCGCCACGCGAGACTGCATCTCGATAGCGTCCGGCACGGTGCTGATGCGTTTAGCCAGCTCCTGCAGGCGCTTCATCTCCACCTTGTTCGGGTAGCTCTCATCCCACTCGTGGTTGAGGTACGGCGACCAGGTAAAGGAGTGCATGTTCATCGGACGCAGCTCTTTCACCACGCATTCACCCGCATCCAGCGCGTCGCGGTAGAGGTTGACCATTTCGGTCGCATCTTCCAGCGTCGTCACTTTGTCGCTCTCCAGCTTGTCAGCATAGATTTTGCGCGGGGTCGGGTGTTTTTTGATTTTCTGGTACATCAGCGGCTGGGTTGCACTTGGCTCATCCGCTTCGTTGTGGCCGTGACGGCGGTAGCAGAAGAGGTCAATGAACACATCGCGTTTGAAGGTATTACGGAAGTCCAGCGCCAGACGGGTAACGAAGGCAACGGCTTCCGGGTCATCCGCGTTAACGTGGAAGATTGGCGCCTGCACCATCTTACCGATGTCGGTGCAGTACGGAGTAGAACGCGCATCCAGCGGGTTAGAGGTGGTGAAGCCCACCTGGTTGTTGATCACGATGCGAACGGTACCGCCCACTTCGTAACCACGCGCTTTCGACATGTTCAGGGTTTCCTGAACCACGCCCTGCCCTGTGACCGCCGCATCGCCGTGGATGGTGATCGGCAGCACTTTATTGCTGCTCGGCTCGTCCAGACGATCCAGACGCGCGCGCACGGAACCGATAACCACCGGGCTAACGATTTCCAGGTGTGACGGGTTAAACGCCAGCGCCAGGTGAACCAGACCGCCTTCGGTTTCGATATCCGACGAGAAGCCCATGTGGTACTTCACGTCGCCGGTGCCGAGGTGTTCTTTATGTTTGCCCGCGAATTCGTCGAACAGGTCCTGCGGTTTTTTACCCAGCACGTTGACCAGCACGTTCAGACGACCGCGGTGCGCCATGCCCAGCACCACTTCACGGGTGCCGCTCTTGCCCGCGTGACGAATCAGCTCTTTCAGCATCGGCACCAGCGCGTCGCCGCCTTCCAGCGAGAAGCGTTTTGCGCCCGGGAACTTCGCGCCCAGATAGCGCTCAAGCCCTTCCGCTGCGGTCAGTTCGTTCAGGAAGCGTTTTTTCTCGTCTGCCGAGAAGGTCGCATGGCCCGCTACGGATTCGATGCGCTGCTGGATCCAGCGTTTCTCTTCGGTAGAGGTAATGTGCATGTATTCCGCGCCGATGGAGCCGCAGTAGGTTTGCTTGAGCGCATCAATCAGATCGCCCAGCTTCATCGTGTCTTTGCCGATGGCAAAGGAACCTACGTTAAAGCTTTCCTGGAAATCGGCCTCGGTCAGATCGTGATACGCCGGATCGAGATCGGCCACACGGTCTTGTTTCCACAGTCCCAGCGGATCGAGATTCGCATGCTGGTGACCGCGGAAGCGATAAGCGTTGATAAGCTGCAGGACTTTAACCTGCTTCGCATTGGTGTCAGGGTCGGAAATCGCAGAAGAGTAACGTGAGGCATCCTTCGCCAGACGACGGAAATAATCACGTGTTTTGGAATGGAATTGATCCGGTTTGACCCCTGTACCAGGCAACTGCTGGAACATGGAACGCCAGTTTGCGTCCACTGAGTCAGGATCGGTTAAGAAGTCTTCATAGAGCTGTTCAATCCAGCTCTGGTTTGCACCAGAAAGGAAAGAAGAGTCCAGCCAGGCTTTCATTGCGCCGTTCTGCATCGTGATCCCTTAAGCATTTTTATGCTTACTTTCGCCGTAGAAACTACCACGCACACCGCGTGTACGTGCCGGGGTTCACCTGCGAGCTCTATGTGGCCCGCGAAGGAACCTTTAGAAACTGTCTAGACTTCAGGGCAGTTTTTAAAGGTTTCTGCATTTTGCCCGGTGGCGCTACGCTTACCGGGCCTACAGTTTCGTAGGCCGGATAAGCGCAGCGCTATCCGGCAACGTTACTTACGCACTGCGCTGCAGCAGCATCGACTTAATATGGCCGATGGCGCGCGTCGGGTTCAGCCCCTTCGGACACACACTGACGCAGTTCATGATGCTATGGCAGCGGAATACGCTGAAAGCGTCACTCAGTCCTTCCAGACGGCTGTCGGTTTCGGTGTCGCGGCTATCGATCAGGAAGCGATAGGCAGCCAGCAGACCGGCCGGGCCGATAAACTTGTCCGGGTTCCACCAGAACGACGGGCAGGACGTAGAACAACATGCGCAGAGAATACACTCGTACAACCCGTCGAGTTTTTCACGCTGCTCAGGAGACTGTAAGTGCTCGCGAGCGGGTGGATTTTGCCCATTATTCAATAAGTAAGGCTTAATCTTCTCATATTGTGCATAGAATTGCCCCATGTCTACCACCAAATCGCGCACGACCGGCAGGCCTGGCAGAGGACGGATAACAATTTTCTGACCAGGACGCTGCAGCGCTGAAATTGGCGTGATGCAGGCGAGGCCATTTTTGCCGTTCATGTTCACACCGTCAGAGCCACACACCCCTTCACGGCAGGAGCGGCGGAACGACAGCGTTGGGTCTTTTTCTTTCAGCTGGATTAACGCATCCAGCAGCATCATGTCGCGACCTTCTTCCGCTTCCAGGGTGTAGTCCTGCATGCGCGGAGCGTCATCAACATCCGGGTTATAACGATAAACTGAGAATTCGAGTTTCATTATCCTGTCTCCGCATTAGTAAGTACGAATCTTCGGCGGGAACGCCGGACGCAGTTTCGGTTCCATGTTGACGCTACGACGCGTCATGGATTCCGACTCTGGCAGGTACAGGGAATGGCACAGCCAGTTTTCGTCATCACGATCCGGGAAGTCGAAGCGGCTATGCGCGCCACGGCTTTCGGTACGGAAGTTTGCCGACATCGCGGTCGCGAACGCGGTTTCCATCAGGTTATCCAGCTCCAGGCACTCAACGCGCTGGGTGTTGAACTCGCTGGAAGTATCGTCCAGACGGGCATTTTTCAGACGCTCGCGGATCGCCTTCAGCTGCTCAAGACCTTTGGCCATCGCGTCGCCTTCACGGAATACCGAGAAGTTGTGCTGCATGCACTCCTGCAGCGCCTTACGGATTTCCACCGGATCTTCGCCGTTACGGTTGCCGTTCCAGCGGTTGAGGCGCTCAAGCGAGGCATCAATTTCGTCGTCGGTCGCGTCACGCAGCGCGCCCTGCTCGGCAATGGATTCCTGCAGATGCAGACCCACCGCACGACCAAACACCACCAGGTCCAGCAGCGAGTTGCCGCCCAGACGGTTGGCGCCGTGTACGGATACGCAGGCAATTTCGCCTACCGCGAACAGGCCAGGAATGACCACGTCTTCGCCCTGCTCGTTCACGGTCAGCGCCTGACCGGTCACTTTGGTCGGAATACCGCCCATCATGTAGTGGCAGGTTGGGATAACCGGAATCGGCTCTTTTACCGGGTCGACGTGTGCGAAGGTGCGGGACAATTCGAGGATGCCCGGCAGACGGGATTCGAGAACTTCTTTACCCAGATGGTCGAGCTTCAGCTTCGCGTGTGGACCCCATGGGCCGTCGCAGCCGCGGCCTTCGCGGATTTCGATCATGATGGAACGCGCCACCACGTCACGACCCGCCAGGTCTTTCGCATTCGGGGCATAACGCTCCATGAAGCGCTCGCCGTGTTTGTTCAGCAGGTAACCACCTTCACCACGGCAGCCTTCCGTTACCAGAACGCCCGCACCGGCGATACCGGTTGGGTGGAACTGCCACATTTCCATATCCTGCACCGGCACGCCCGCGCGGATAGCCATACCGACACCGTCACCGGTGTTGATGTGCGCGTTGGTGGTGGACTGGTAAATACGGCCTGCGCCGCCGGTCGCCAGCACGGTCGCGCGGGCTTTGAAGTAAACCACTTCACCGGTTTCGATGCACAGCGCGGTACAGCCAACAATTGCGCCGTCGGCGTTTTTAACCAGATCCAGCGCGTACCACTCGGAGAAGATGGTGGTGTGGTTTTTCAGGTTCTGCTGATACAGAGTGTGCAGCAGCGCGTGGCCGGTACGGTCAGCCGCCGCCGCGGTACGTGCCGCCTGCTCGCCGCCGAAGTTTTTCGACTGGCCGCCAAACGGACGCTGGTAGATGGTGCCGTTTTCCAGACGGGAGAACGGCAGGCCCATATGGTCCAGCTCCAGAATCGCTTCCGGGCCGGTCTTACACATATATTCGATGGCATCCTGGTCGCCGATGTAGTCGGAACCTTTTACCGTATCGTACATGTGCCATTCCCAGTTATCTTCATGGGAGTTACCCAGCGCAACGGTGATACCGCCCTGCGCGGACACGGTGTGGGAACGGGTTGGGAACACTTTTGAGAGCAGCGCACAGGTCTGGCCGCTCTGGGAAATTTGCAGTGCGGCACGCATACCTGCGCCACCGGCACCAATTACAACAGCATCAAATTCTCTGACTGGCAGTTTCATTACACACCCCACACCACAACGAATCCATAAATAACGTAAACCACCAGTGCAACCACAATGGCCAGCTGCAGAGGAAGGCGAATTGCCAGCGGTTTAACGTAATCGGTCAACACCTGCCACATACCAATCCAGGCATGAATAAGGATGGAGAACAGAGCCAGCAGGGTGAACACTTTGGTGAAGGCGGATCCGAAGAACCCACTCCAGATTTCCCACGTCAGCGTGCCGCTGGTCGCGAAGAAACCGATCATATAGATGATGTAAAGGGTGAGAACGATGGCGGTAGCACGGACCAGGATGAAGTCATGTACGCCGTTGCGTCCTAATGCGGAGGCGTTGCTTACCATACGAGAACTCCTGCGAGAAGTGAAAGCACGACTGTAATCACAAATGAAATGTTAGCGGAGCGTTTCCCGGCTTCGAAAGTCTCTTCCAGGTAGCCAAAGTCCATCAGCATATGGCGAACGCCGACAACGACGTGATACGCCAGCGCGGTCAGAATGCCCCACATGATGAATTTCACGAAGAAGCTGTTCATGATGGCAGAGGCCTGGAGGAAACCTTCAGGGGAAGAGAGGCTGGTGCCCAGTAACCACAGCAAAATGCCGACCGCCACAAACG
Source organism: Enterobacter sp. 01-M-03-SI-ECC (assembly GCF_047530215.1). Lineage (NCBI taxonomy): Bacteria > Pseudomonadati > Pseudomonadota > Gammaproteobacteria > Enterobacterales > Enterobacteriaceae > Enterobacter > Enterobacter sp. 01-M-03-SI-ECC. The sequence continues at coordinate 174,088 of NZ_JBLKDA010000004.1, read as the reverse complement.
TAATCACACCCGAAACACGGTGCAGAATGGACGCTATTGCTGTTACAGGGAACCGGATCGTTTTGAGATCCAGATTGACAGGTCTTTGTTTTTTCACATTTCTTATCATGAATAACGCCCACATGCTGTTCTTATTGTTTCCTTCCTCCGGACTGCGATGCGGGTCAAGCAGCGTTCCTTTTCTATAACTGCGCGTCATGCAAAACAGTGCTTCCAGATGCTTAAACGACACGTTACAACGCTGGGTGGCTCGGGATTGCAGGGTGTTCCGGAGACCTGGCGGCAGTATAGGCCGTTCACAAAATCATTACAATTAACCTACATACAGTTTGTCGGGTTTTCTCTGGAACAGTGATCAGAGTCACGATAACAACATCTTTTTAATTTTTAATCATCTGATTTGACAAATGTTAAACAATATTGTTACAAACGTCATCAGAAAAGGCATATAATGCGCAAAAGTTATGAGGTCTCTCTTTCACCTGACAAATAGTTATGTAACAGTGTGATGGTATTGACCGAAGTTATCAGGACAGTTATTAGTGATATACAGGTTTGAATAATTCGGACTGCAAAAACGCTGATTTGCTGTTGTTTCACTGATATTTCATTCGTTTACCTGCAAGGCGCCATAGCTCTGTACCCTGGTTTGTCCTCGTGAGCTGAGCGGTAAGCCAAATAACAATCTGGTAACGGTGATTAACAGCTGAAAGCAAATCCGGTAAAGCGCAGTCTTAAGCATAAGGCGCTAAGGAGACCGTAAATGGCTGATACAAAGGCAAAACTCACCCTCAACGGTGGTGATGCTATTGAACTGGATGTGCTAAAAGGCACGCTCGGTCAGGATGTTATTGATATCCGTACGCTGGGTTCTAAAGGTGTGTTTACCTTTGACCCTGGATTTACCTCTACCGCATCTTGCGAATCCAAAATCACCTTCATTGACGGTGACGAAGGTATCCTGCTCCATCGCGGCTTCCCCATCGATCAGTTAGCCACCGAATCCAACTATCTGGAAGTGTGCTACATCCTGCTGAACGGCGAAAAACCGACGCAGGCACAGTACGATGAATTCAAAACCACCGTGACCCGTCACACTATGATCCATGAGCAGATTACCCGTCTGTTCCATGCGTTCCGTCGTGACTCTCACCCAATGGCGGTGATGTGCGGGATTACCGGCGCGCTGGCGGCGTTCTACCACGATTCCCTTGACGTGAACAACCCGCGCCATCGTGATATCGCGGCGTTCCGCCTGCTGTCCAAAATGCCGACCATGGCGGCGATGTGCTACAAATACTCTATCGGCCAGCCGTTTGTGTATCCGCGCAACGACCTCTCCTATGCGGGTAACTTCCTGCGCATGATGTTCTCCACGCCGTGCGAAGAGTACGAAGTGAACCCGGTGCTGGAACGCGCGATGGACCGTATTCTGATCCTCCACGCTGACCACGAGCAGAACGCCTCTACCTCTACCGTGCGTACCGCAGGCTCTTCAGGCGCGAACCCGTTCGCCTGTATCGCGGCGGGCATCGCCTCCCTGTGGGGACCGGCGCACGGCGGCGCGAACGAAGCGGCACTGAAGATGCTGGAAGAGATCAGCACCGTTGAGCACATCCCTGAGTTCGTGCGTCGCGCGAAAGACAAGAATGACTCCTTCCGCCTGATGGGCTTCGGTCACCGTGTTTACAAAAACTACGACCCGCGCGCCACCGTGATGCGTGAGACCTGCCACGAAGTGCTGAAAGAGCTGGGTACCAAAGATGACCTGCTGGAAGTGGCGATGGAGCTGGAACACATCGCGCTGAACGACCCGTACTTCATCGAGAAGAAACTCTACCCGAACGTCGATTTCTACTCTGGCATTATTCTGAAAGCGATGGGCATTCCGTCCTCCATGTTCACCGTAATCTTCGCCATGGCCCGTACCGTAGGCTGGATTGCGCACTGGAACGAAATGCACAGCGAAGGCATGAAAATCGCCCGTCCTCGTCAGCTGTACACCGGCTACGAGCAGCGTGATTTTAAGTCTGACCTGAAGCGTTAAAAGATAAGCCCGGTGGCGCTCACGCTTAACGGGCCTACAAGTGCGAAACATAGGCCGGGTAAGGCGTAGCCGCCACCCGGCTTTTTTATGTCTGACAGTGCGGGCACCAGTAAAACGGTCTGGAAGAGAGCATCATCCTGTCGATAATTTCGCCGCACCGCTCGCACTTTTTCCCCGCCCGATGAAACACCTTAAACCGGAACAGCGCCCCGTGATGCTTGTTCTCATCCACCACGCCGCGCGTGTTGTACGACAGCCGCGGAATATCCAGCAGCGCGTGGGATAGCGCCTCCAGCTGTTCATCATTCAGCTGAGACGCTTTACGCTGCGCCGCCAGCCCGACTTCCCAGAGGATCTCTACCCGCAGGTAGTTGCCCAGCCCGGCCAGAAAGGCCTGGTCGAGGAACAGACCGGAAAACTGTCGGTTACGGAATTTAGGCGATAGCAGCCGGGCCTTCACGTCGCTCGCCGTCAGGCGCATGTCCAGCACGTCCGGCCCGACCCGCTGCAGAAACGGATGCGTGAGCAGCTGCTCCGGCGTTAACATTTCGATATCCGACGCGCTATAGAGCAGGATCGCCTTATCCGCCGTTTGCAGCCTGACGCGCAGCACGCGCGTGGTTTGCGGCTGCTCGTCCGCCTCCACCACTCGCCAGACGCCGTAAAGCTGGTTATGGCTATATAACGTCAGGTTATGGGAAAAGTGCGTCAGCAAGGCTTTGCCGCGCGTTTCAATGTGGGTCACCGTCTGCCCCACCAGCTGTGATTCAAACGGTTTTAGCTGAGGAAAAGCAAACCAGACATCCGTCAACGGTTTGCCCTTTATCGCCGCCTCCAGGCTATCCGCCGCGCGGCGGATCTCCGGACCTTCAGGCATGTTATTGTCCTTTCATGATTATTCTGCGCTAACGAGGATGCCCTCTTCAGAGAACGCGGCCCGCAGGCGGCGCGCGAACTGAAGCGCATGCTCGCCGTCGCCGTGTAAACACACCGTATCGGCCTGCACGTTTGCCTGTGTTCCGTCCACCGCGGTCACCCGCCCGGCGCGCACCATCTCCAGCGTCTGCGCCAGCGCTCTATCTTCATCGGTAATCAGCGCCCCGGCCAGGGTGCGCGGCACCAGGCTGCCGTCCGGCTGATATCCCCGGTCGGCAAAGACTTCCTGACGCGTCGTCAGCCCCAGCCGCTTCCCGGCCCGGATCAGCTCGCTGCCCGCAAGGCCTACCAGAATCAGCTGCGGATTACAGTCCCTCACCGCGCGGGCAATCGCCTCCGCCAGCACCGGATCTTTTGCCGCCTGGTTGTAAAGCATGCCGTGCGGCTTCACGTGGCGCAGCACGCCCTTCTCGGCGCGCACCATCGCCGCCAGCGCGCCGATCTGGTAAAGCACCTGAGCGTAGACCGTCTCCGGCGGCAGGTCCATCGCCGTGCGGCCAAAGTTTTCCCGGTCGGGGAAGCTCGGATGCGCGCCTATCGCGACGCCATTTTTAATGGCATGACGCACGCTCTCCAGCATGGTTTGCGCATCGCCCGCGTGAAAGCCGCAGGCGATGTTAACCGAGGAGACCAGCGTCATCAGCTCTGCGTCGGCGCCGCCGCCCTCGCCCAGGTCAGCGTTTAAATCAATCTTTGCCATCAAGCCTCCACGCCAGCTGTTCAAGATAACGCTGCTGATCCTGACGCGCCTTCAGCGCCTCCTCCAGCGAACACTGCACGAAGTGGATCGGCTGGCCGAGAGGGATCTGTGCCAGATGGTAGCGATCGGCTTCAATAATGCAGGCAATGCGCGGGTATCCCCCCGTTGTCTGCGCGTCGTTCATTAACACGATGGGCTGACCGTTGCCCGGCACCTGAATGACCCCCGGCAACAAGCCGTGGGAGAGCAGCTCCCGGTCCGTCGTGCGGGTCAGCGGCTGCCCCTGCAGGCGGTAGCCCATACGGTTACTCTGCGGGCTGAGCTTCCACGGCGAGCGCCAGAAGGACTCTTTCGAAGCCTCGTCAAACTCATGGTATTCCGGCCCGGGTAAGGCGCGGATCTGGTTTCCCCAGAGAAGCTGTTTCACCCCCTGAGCCGTCGAGAAGTGGCGCGATGAAGGCTTAATCGCCAGGCGATCGCCGTCGCGCAACAGGCGTCCTTCGTGACCGCCGATGCCGGCTTTCTGATCGGTACTGGATGAGCCCAGCACCTCCGGCACGTCGATGCCGCCCGCCACCGCGAGGTAGCTACGCACGCCGTGCAAAGGACGCTTTAAGGTCAGACGCTGTCCGGCTTTCGCCCGCAGCCGCCAGCCGGTCCACACCGCTTTGCCGTCCAGCGTCGCCTCACACCCTGCGCCGGTTAAGGCAAACCAGGTCTCCTGACCAAACTCAATGACGCACTGGCCGAGCGTCATTTCGAGCGCGGCCGTATTGCCGGGGTTGCCCACCAGCACGTTAGCAATCTCCAACGCGGGCCTGTCCAGCGCACCGCAATAGCTCACGCCAGACTGGCGCATGCCAAAGCGCCCGGCATCCTGTACGGAGGTATAAAGCCCGGCGCGAATAAGCGTTAACATACCCCCTCCTTCTGCGGGATAAAGCGCAGGGTATCGCCGGGACGCAGGAGTATTGGCGTCTCCAGCCCCGGGTCAAATAGCGGCGTAGCGGTATGCCCAATCAGCTGCCAGCCTCCGGGCGACGTCAGCGGATAGACGCCGGTCTGCTCGCCGCCAATCGCAACCGTCCCAGCCGGTACGCTCAGGCGCGGTTCAGCGCGGCGCGGCGTATGCAGCTGGGGAGAGAGACCTCCCAGATACGGGAACCCGGGCTGGAAACCCAGGAACCAGACCACGTAATCAACCGAACTGTGCAGTTCAACAACCTGCTTTTCTGTTAATCCGCAGTGGTCTGCCACCACGCCAAGATCCGGTCCACCCGTGCCGCCGTAAACGACCGGGATCTTGATGGTGCGCGATTCCGGCTCCAGCGCCTCGCTCTCTTCCCACCAGCGCTGTAAACGTTCAATAGCGTCCAGCGCCAGAGTGTGCGGACTGCGCAGCACCACGGTGATGTTATTCATCCCCGGAATGGCTTCGACCACCTCGGGCAGTTCGACCAGACGCTGGGTGAGCCGCCAGATACGCTTTTGCGTGGCAAGAGTCACCGGCGGTTCTAGCTCCAGAACCACCGCCGTTTCCCCCAGAAGATAACAACGCGCTCGCTGCACTCAGGCACCTCTCATCAGGCCGGGTTAGGAATATCAATAAAGGTCACATCAAGATCGGTATTTTCCGTCAGCCATTCGCTGAGGGCGCGAATGCCGCCGCGCTCGGTGGCATGATGGCCGGCCGCGTAAAAATGCAGCCCTTGTTCACGCGCCGAATGAATGGTCTGCTCGGACACTTCGCCAGTGATAAAAGCATCGACGCCGAAACGCGCGGCGCTGTCGATAAAGCCCTGGCCGCCGCCGGTACACCAGGCAACGCGCTTCACCGTATCCGGGCCGGTATCGCCGCTCCACAGCGGGCGACGTCCCAGGCGAGCTTCAATCCACGAGGCGAGTTCCAGCCCCGGCACCGGCATCGCCAGTTCGCCCCACGGCACCAGCGGCTCGATTTCGCCCATCACGGTAATCCCCAGCAGCTGCGCCAGCTGGACGTTGTTGCCGAGCTCCGGGTGCGCATCCAGCGGCAGATGGTAGCCGTACAGGTTAATGTCATTTGCCAGCAGCGTTTTCAGGCGGTTGCGCTTCATCCCGCGAATAATCGGCGATTCGTTTTTCCAGAAATAGCCGTGATGGACAATCACCGCGTCGGCCTCCTGGCGCACCGCTTCATCCAGCAGTGCCTGACTTGCCGTTACGCCGGTGATAATTTTTTGCACCGTCTCACGGCCTTCCACCTGCAGGCCATTCGGACCGTAGTCGCTAAAGGCGCTGGTATTCAGTTTTTCGTTGATCAGGCGTTCCAGTTCACTGTTTTTCATCTTTACTCTCTCACACTTTTCGGGCGGCTTCGTACGCCGCCAGCGTGGCGACGCGCGCCTGCTTATGGTCAACAATCGGACGAGGATAATCCAGCTTTACGCCCTGTTTATCCGCCCACGCCCAGGGGTCGTGGATCGCTTTCGCCGGAACATTCCTGAGCGCGGGCAGCCAGCGGCGAATGAAGTCGCCGTCCGCATCAAATTTTTGCCCCTGCGTGGTCGGATTAAAAATTCGGAAATAGGGTGCCGCATCGGTGCCGGTTGAGGCCGCCCACTGCCATCCGCCGTTATTTGCCGCCAGATCGCCGTCGATCAGCTGAGAGATAAAATAGCGCTCCCCGACACGCCAGTCGATAAGCAGATCTTTCACCAGGAAGCTGGCGGTAATCATTCGCAGACGGTTGTGCATCCACCCCGTCTCATTGAGCTGACGCATAGCGGCATCCACAATCGGATAGCCCGTCTCCCCTTTTTGCCAGGCCTGTAAATGGGCCTCGTCGTGCTGCCATTTGACGTTGTCGGTCCAGGGAATGAACGGGTGATGCTTGCAGAGATCGGGATGAAACGTCATCAGATGGCGGTAGAACTCGCGCCAGATCAGTTCATTCAGCCAGACAGAACCCGCCCCGCCCTCCAGCGCCTGCGGCTGCTCCGCCAGCAGGCGGTGTAAACACTGACGAGGAGAGATCGCGCCCAACGCCAGGCTCGCGGATAAACGGCTCGTGCCTTCAATCCCCGGAAAATCGCGGCGCGCGTCGTACTCTCCCGCGCCCTGTTTGCAAAACTGGCGCAGCTTCGCAATAGCGGATTTCTCATCGGCAGGGAACAGAAGTTCATCGAACGCCTGTTGGGGGTAGTTAAACGTTAATTCAGGGAGATCGGTGATGGCATCGCCGCGAACGGCGGGCGCGGCCACGCACTCGGGCAGCGCCTCTTTCAGGCGTTTAACAAACGCATTTTTAAACGGCGTAAACACTTTGTACATTTCCTGACTGCCGGTCATGACGCTGCCCGGCGCAAGCATCACGCTGTCATCAAATCCTTCACAAACCACATCTTCCAGTATCTTCTCCAACTGACGGTCGCGCTGCTGCTCGTTGAATTCGTACTGATAGTTGTAAAAAAGATGCGTGACGTTGTGCTGCTTGCAGGTCTCCTGCACCGTCTGCAGCTGGGCCGCAAAATCATTCACCTCTTTGTAGAGAAGCGGTATCCCCTTCCCGGCAAGCGAGTGCTGCAGATCGGTCAGATACGCACGCAGCAGGGCCGCCTGGCGGGGCGCCATGTCATGCTGCCGCCACTGCCCGGGCGTCGCCACAAACAGAGCCAGTACGTTAGCGTCTTTGGCGCGGCAGGCCGCCGCGAGTGCGATGTTGTCATGTACGCGCAGGTCTGCGCGAAACCAAACCAGATGGGTGGGCATAAAACTCCAGGCAGTTATCCATTATGTCCGTAAGGGCATGCCGTCAAAGGAAAAAGCATGCAGTGAACTACTTTGCCATGAAGTGTAGACGGGATGAAATAAAAAAGGCCGCCCGAGGCGGCCTTAACGCTACTTGTCCTGCTCTATCGTGTTAAATGCAACAAACCCCATTGGTTCATCACTTTTGACAACGAGTACGCTGGCGACAATGAACGCGATGCAAAAATAGCGTTTCATTATGCGGTCCCTGCTGCTAACCGCTCCACCGTTCACCACCGGTGATAAATCGGTGGACACAAGCCCGGGTAGGCGAGCTGCTTTACGGTTGTAAATATACCTTTCCCAGGACCGATGCCCATTTGCGAGATGGCGGAAAGGGACGCAGCATCATAATTAACATCCGCTACAAAGGTAAGATACTCAAATAAAAGTAGGAATTTATAAAGGCTTAGAGGGATTGTCATCTGCTTACAGGAGGGTATGATGAAAATCCCGGGTAGGGGCTGCTAGACCATCCCAACGGACCGCGAATCCCGAGGGACAAAAAAACCGCCACATTGCTGTTGGCGGTTTTTTTATTGCTGTATGTAGTCTTAGTAGAAATCGCAGGTCGCTTTCTCGGCCTGATCCATCCACACCGGCTTCTCGCTGGTTTTCGCCCAGACGCGGTGCAGATAGCTGTAAAAACGGGCGCGATCTTTCCAGAACAGCATCACCGGCAGAGCCAGCACCCCAGCCACTACGGCGAAAGTGCGGCGCATGAACACGATATGAGCCGGAAACTCTTTATAAAGATCCATATTTTTCTCCCCTATAGTTGGCCGGAAACGTCATCCGGAAAATTCAAAATCTGTGACCTGGCTAAAATAATATCGCTTTGTTTGTAATTTTACTACTCATCCGACCACTTATTTTTGCCCGTTTAGGGGAAATTTACATTCACGCCGTAATTAAGTTACAAAAAAGTTAACGATTTACTTATCAATAGTTAAATTGTGGGCTTTGCCATTTTTATACTTTTTTTACACCCGCCCTTCCCATTTTTGCGAAATCTTTGCGCCATAAATCCTACCGTTAACACAACAAAGAAAGTCACCCGGAGGTGGATTGTGAGTGCAGGTCTTATTGCCGGCATCGTGCTGGTGTTCCTGTTATTGGGTTATCTGGTTTATGCCCTGATTAATGCGGAGGCATTCTGATGGCTGCTCAGGCGTTTTTGCTTATTGCCAGTTTCTTAGTGGTGTTGTTTGTCCTGGCAAGGCCGCTGGGCTCGGGGCTGGCACGGCTAATCAATAACGTTCCCCTGCCCGGTACGGCAAGCGTTGAAAAAGGGATCTGGCGCGTCCTGGGTATCGACGATCGGGAGATGAACTGGCGCGACTATCTGATCGCCATTTTGCTGCTGAATATCGTTGGACTCATTGCGCTTTTTGCCATGCTGATGGTGCAGGGTATCCTGCCGCTGAATCCGCAACAGTTACCGGGCCTTTCCTGGCATCTGGCGCTCAACACGGCGGTCAGCTTTGTCACCAACACCAACTGGCAGTCCTATTCTGGTGAAACCACGCTCAGCTACTTCAGCCAGATGGTCGGTTTAACCGTGCAGAACTTCCTCTCTGCCGCGAGCGGTATTGCGGTGATCTTCGCGCTAACGCGTGCGTTTGCGCGCCAGAACGTGAGCACGCTGGGTAACGCGTGGGTGGACCTGACGCGCATTACGCTGTGGATCCTGCTGCCGATTGCGCTGCTGATTGCGCTGTTCTTTATTCAGCAGGGTACCCTGCAAAACCTGCTGCCTTATGCGCCTTATACCTCGCTGGAAGGGGCAAAAGAGCTCCTGCCGATGGGGCCCGTCGCGTCGCAGGAAGCCATCAAGATGCTCGGCACCAACGGCGGGGGCTTCTTCAACGCCAACTCGTCGCACCCGTTTGAAAACCCGACCGCCCTGACCAATTTTGTGCAGATGCTGGCGATCTTCCTGATCCCCGCCGCGCTCTGCTTTGCCTTTGGTGACGTGGTGAACGATCGCCGTCAGGGGCGCACCCTGCTCTGGACCATGTCGCTTATCTTTGTGGTCTGTGTTGCGCTGGTAATGTGGGCCGAGTGGAACGGCAACAGCCATTTCATGCAGCTTGGGGCTAACAGCAATATCAACATGGAAGGCAAAGAGAGCCGCTTTGGCATTCTCGCCAGCAGCCTGTATGCGGTGGTCACCACGGCAGCGTCGTGCGGGGCTGTCAACGCCATGCATGATTCCTTTACGGCGCTGGGCGGGATGATCCCGATGTGGCTGATGCAGATTGGCGAGGTGGTGTTTGGCGGCGTGGGCTCGGGTCTGTACGGCATGCTGCTGTTCGTGCTGCTGGCGGTGTTTATTGCCGGTCTGATGATTGGCCGCACCCCGGAATATTTGGGTAAAAAAATCGACGTTCGCGAGATGAAGTTAACCGCGCTGGCGATTCTGGTCACCCCGGCTCTCGTGCTGCTCGGCACCGCGCTGGCGCTGATGACCGAGGCCGGACGCAGCGGCATCTTTAACCCCGGCATTCACGGCTTTAGTGAAGTGCTGTACGCCGTCTCCTCTGCCGCCAACAACAACGGCAGCGCCTTTGCAGGCTTAAGCGCCAACTCACCGTTCTGGAACTGCCTGCTGGCGTTCTGCATGTTTGTGGGCCGCTTCGGGATCATTGTGCCGGTTATGGCGATTGCCGGATCGCTGGTGAATAAGAAAATTCAGCCGACCACCACCGGGACATTACCGACCCACGGCGCGCTGTTTATCGGCCTTCTGACCGGCACCGTGTTGCTGGTCGGCGCCCTGACCTTTATCCCCGCCCTCGCGTTAGGCCCGGTCGCGGAATACCTCTCTTTACGCTGATTTTGCGGAGAAATTGTCATGAGTCGTAAACAACTGGCCCTGTTCGAACCGTCCTTAGTTCGCCAGGCGCTCATGGATGCGGTGAAAAAACTGAGCCCGCGCGTGCAGTGGCACAACCCGGTGATGTTTATTGTCTGGGCGGGAAGCGTCCTGACCACCGCCCTGGCGATTGCCATGGGAACAGGCCACATGCCGGGAAATGCGATGTTTACCGGCGCCATCAGCCTGTGGCTGTGGTTTACCGTGCTGTTCGCTAACTTTGCGGAAGCGCTGGCGGAAGGCCGGAGTAAAGCCCAGGCCAACAGCCTGAAAGGGGTGAAAAAGACCGCCTTCGCGCGCAAGCTGCGTGAACCGAAATACGGTGCGCAGATGGACCACGTTCCGGCGGATGAACTGCGCAAAGGCGACGTGGTGCTGGTGGAAGCCGGTGACATCATCCCGTGCGATGGCGAAGTCATTGAAGGGGGCGCCTCGGTGGATGAGAGCGCCATCACCGGGGAATCCGCACCGGTTATTCGTGAGTCCGGCGGCGATTTCGCCTCCGTGACCGGCGGGACGCGCATTCTCTCCGACTGGCTGGTGATCCAGTGTAGCGTTAACCCGGGTGAAACCTTCCTCGACCGGATGATCGCCATGGTGGAAGGCGCCCAGCGTCGTAAAACGCCTAACGAAATCGCCCTGACCATCCTGCTGGTGGCCCTGACCATTGTCTTCCTGCTGGCAACCGCAACCCTGTGGCCGTTCTCCGCCTTTGGCGGCACCGCGGTCACCGTCACGGTGCTGGTGGCGCTGCTGGTTTGTCTGATCCCCACCACCATCGGCGGCCTGCTGTCAGCCATCGGCGTGGCCGGCATGAGCCGCATGCTCGGGGCCAACGTCATCGCCACCAGCGGGCGTGCAGTAGAAGCGGCGGGTGACGTCGACGTTCTGCTGCTCGATAAAACCGGGACCATTACCCTCGGTAACCGCCAGGCGTCAGACTTCTTACCCGCGCCGGGCGTGGATGAAAAAACGCTGGCGGATGCCGCACAGCTTTCTTCGCTTGCTGATGAAACGCCGGAAGGCCGCAGTATCGTGATCCTCGCCAAGCAGCGCTTTAACCTGCGCCAGCGCGACGTTCAGAGCCTGCACGCCACGTTCGTGCCCTTCACGGCGCAAACCCGCATGAGCGGCATTAACATCCAGGATCGCATGATCCGTAAAGGCTCGGTTGACGCGATCCGCCGCCACATCGAGGCCAATAGCGGTCACTTCCCACCGGAAGTCGACAGCCTGGTTGAAAGCGTGGCGCGTCAGGGTGCGACGCCGCTGGTGGTGGCCGAAGGCGCGCGCGTGCTGGGGGTGATAGCCCTGAAGGACATCGTCAAAGGCGGCATTAAGGAACGCTTTGCCCAGCTGCGCAAAATGGGGATCAAAACGGTGATGATCACCGGGGATAACCGTCTGACCGCCGCGGCGATTGCCGCCGAAGCGGGCGTGGATGATTTCCTTTCCGAAGCCACGCCAGAAGCCAAGCTGGCGTTGATTCGTCAGTACCAGGCGGAAGGGCGACTGGTGGCGATGACGGGGGACGGGACCAACGATGCCCCTGCCCTCGCGCAGGCCGACGTGGCGGTGGCGATGAACTCCGGTACCCAGGCGGCAAAAGAGGCGGGCAACATGGTCGACCTCGACTCTAACCCGACCAAGCTGATTGAGGTCGTGCACATCGGCAAGCAGATGCTGATGACGCGCGGGTCGCTGACCACGTTCAGCATCGCCAACGACGTGGCGAAATATTTCGCCATCATTCCTGCCGCGTTTGCTGCGACCTATCCGCAATTAAACGCCCTGAACGTGATGCACCTGCACTCCCCGGCTTCGGCCATTCTGAGCGCAGTCATCTTTAACGCCCTGATTATTGTCTTCCTGATCCCGCTGGCGCTGAAAGGCGTGAGCTATAAGCCGCTCACCGCCGCCGCCATGCTGCGCCGTAACCTGTGGATTTACGGTCTGGGCGGGCTGGTGGTGCCGTTCATCGGTATCAAGGTTATCGACCTGCTGCTGACGCTGTTTGGCCTGGTTTAAAAGGTGATTCAAATGACGATGTTACGCCCCGCTATACTTCTGTTTATTCTGCTGTCTCTCATCACCGGCGGGCTGTACCCGCTGGTGACCACCGCGCTGGGCCAGTGGTGGTTTAAGGATCGGGCAAACGGCTCGCTGATACTGCAAAACGGTGAAAACCGCGGTTCGCGCCTGATTGGTCAGAACTTTACGGATGCCCGCTACTTCCAGGGACGCCCTTCCGCCACTGCCGAAAGCCCGTATAATCCGATGGCATCGGGCGGCAGCAACCTGGCGGGCAGCAACCCGGATCTGGACAAAGCCATCGCCGGGCGCGTGGCGGCCCTGCGCGCCGCCAATCCGCAGGCCAGCCGTGAGGTTCCCGTAGAGCTGATAACCGCCTCGGCCAGCGGGCTGGACTACAGCCTGACGCCGTCAGCCGTGGCCTGGCAGATCCCGCGCGTCGCCGCCGCCCGTCAGCTGACCGTCGAACAGGTGAGCCAGCTTGTGGCAGAGCACACGCAAAAGCCGCTGGTCAGCTTCATCGGCATGCCCGTGGTAAATATTGTTGAGCTGAATCTGGCGCTGGACGCGCTAAGGAAAAACTAAATGACCGACGAGCCCATGCGCCCGGATCCGGACAGGCTGCTTGAACAGACGGCTGAAGCCCATCGCGGCAAACTGAAAATTTTCTTCGGCGCCTGCGCGGGCGTCGGGAAAACCTTCGCCATGCTGACGGAAGCCCAGCGGCTTCGGGCGCAGGGGCTCGATATTTTGATCGGCGTGGTTGAAACCCACGGACGTAAAGAGACGGCATCGCTGCTGAAGGGGCTGGCGACCCAGCCGCCCCGCCGCATCAGCCATCGCGGTCGGTTAGTTACCGAATTCGATCTCGATGCCGCCCTCGCCCGCCGTCCCGCCCTTATCCTGATGGACGAGCTGGCGCACAGCAATGCGCCAGGCTCGCGCCACCCCAAGCGCTGGCAGGATGTCGAAGAGCTACTCGAAGCCGGCATCGACGTGTTCACCACGGTTAACGTTCAGCATCTTGAAAGCCTGAACGACGTGGTGAGCGGCGTGACCGGGATTCAGGTGCGCGAGACGGTGCCCGATCCCTTCTTTGATTCCGCGGACGAGGTGGTGCTGGTCGACCTGCCCCCGGATGATTTACGCCAGCGCCTGCACGAAGGCAAAGTCTACATCGCAGGCCAGGCCGAACGCGCCATCGAACATTTCTTCCGCAAAGGCAACCTGATTGCCCTGCGCGAGCTGGCCCTGCGCCGTACTGCCGATCGCGTTGACGATCAGATGCGCGCCTGGCGTGACCTGCAGGGCCAGGAACGCGTCTGGCACACGCGAGATGCCATCCTGCTGTGCGTGGGTCACGGCAGCGGCAATGAAAAGCTTGTTCGCACCGCCGCGCGCCTGGCGGCCAAATTTGGCAGCGTCTGGCATGCGGTGTATGTCGAAACGCCGCAGCTTCACGCCCTGCCCGAAAACCAGCGTCGCGCCATCCTGAGTTCCCTGCGTCTGGCGCAGGAGCTGGGTGCCGAAACCGCCACCCTTTCCGATCCGCAGGAAGATAAAGCCATTCTGCGCTACGCCCGCGAGCATAATCTGGGGAAAATCGTCATTGGCCGTCGCCAGCATCGCCGCTGGTTTAGCCGCGAATCCTTCGCTGACAAGCTGGCCCGTCGCGCGCCGGATCTGGATCTGGTGATCGTGGCGCTGGATGACAAGCCCACGCCCTTGCCCAACCGCGCGCCGGACAGCCGCACCTTTAGCGACAAATGGCGCATTCAGCTTCGCGGCTGTGTTGTCGCCGTCGTGCTCTGCGCCCTGATAACCGTCATTGCCAGCCAGTGGCTGATTGCCTTTGATGCCGCCAACCTGGTGATGATCTACCTGCTGGGCGTGGTGGTGGTGGCACTCTTTTACGGGCGCTGGCCGTCGGTGCTGGCGACGGTGATAAACGTCATCAGCTTCGATCTCTTCTTTATTGCCCCCCGCGGGACGCTCGCCGTCTCGGACGTGCAGTATATTCTCACCTTTGCGGTGATGCTTACCGTCGGGCTGGTGATCGGGAATCTGACGGCGGGCGTACGCTATCAGGCGCGCATCGCCCGCTATCGCGAACAGCGCACGCGCCATCTCTATGAGATGTCGAAATCGCTGGCGGTGGGCCGCACGCCGCTGGATATTGTGCAGACCAGCGAGCAGTTTATTCGCTCAACGTTTCATGCCAGCAACCTGATTTTACTCCCGGACGAACACGGCAGGCTGCGCCCGCTAACGTCGGCCACGGGCATGACGCCCTGGGATGAAGCCATCGCGCGCTGGAGCTTTGATAAAGGGCTACCGGCGGGCGCAGGGACCGACACCCTCCCCGGCGTGCCCTATCAAATTCTGCCGCTGCGCAGCGCCGATAAAAATCAGGGGCTGGTGATTGTTGAGCCTTCCAACCTGCGCCAGCTGATGATCCCCGAACAGCAGCGGCTGCTGGAGACCTTTACCCTGCTGGTTGCCAGCGCGCTGGAGCGGCTGGCCCTCACCGCCAGTGAAGAACAGGCCCGGCTGGCGAGCGAGCGTGAAAGCATTCGTAACTCGCTGCTGGCGGCGCTCTCGCACGATCTGCGGACCCCGCTCACCGTTCTGTTCGGTCAGTCAGAAATCCTGACGCTGGACCTGGCGGCGGAAGGCTCTAAACACGCTCTGCAGGCCAGCGAGATCCGCCAGCACGTGCTGAATACCACCCGTCTGGTAAATAACCTGCTCGATATGGCGCGTATTCAGTCGGGCGGATTTAACCTCAAAAAAGAGTGGCTCACGCTGGAAGAGGTGGTGGGCAGCGCCCTGAAAATGCTGGAGCCCGGCCTGGGCGGACGCCATATCGCCCTCAACATGCCCGAGCCCCTGACGTTAATTCACGTCGATGGCCCCCTGTTTGAGCGGGTGCTGATCAACCTGCTGGAAAATGCCGGCAAATATGCGGGCGCCAGTGCCCGGATCGGCGTGGATGCGACGGTGGACGATGGCACGCTGCACCTCGACGTCTGGGATACCGGCCCGGGCATTCCTGCCGGACAGGAGCTGGCTATTTTCGAAAAATTCGCGCGCGGCAATAAGGAGTCGGCCATTCCGGGCGTTGGGCTCGGGCTGGCCATTTGCCAGGCGATCGTTGACGTCCACGGCGGCACCATTTCCGCAAAGAATCGTCCGGAAGGCGGGGCGCGTTTTTGTGTTACACTTCCGCTGGAAACTCCGCCAGAACTGAATGAATTACCAGAGGATTTGTGATCAACGTTCTGATTGTTGAAGATGAGGTCGCCATTAGCCGTTTTCTGCGCGCTGCGCTGGAAGGTGACGGTCTGCGCGTCCATGATGCGGGTACGCTTCAGCGGGGCTTAATTGAAGCCGCCACCCGCAAGCCGGACCTGGTGATCCTCGATCTGGGCCTGCCGGACGGTGACGGCATTGATTTTATTCGTGAGGTACGTCAGTGGAGCCAGATGCCGATTCTGGTGCTTTCCGCCCGTACTGAAGAGACGGATAAAATCGCCGCGCTGGATGCCGGTGCGGATGATTATCTGATTAAGCCTTTTGGTATCGGCGAGTTGCAGGCTCGCCTTCGCGTGGCGCTGCGTCGCCACAGCGCCGCCACGCCTGCCGACCCAACCTACACGTTTGGGGATATCCGGGTTGACCTGGCCGCGCGGCGCATTGTGCGCGGCGATGAGGAGATTCATCTCACGCCAATCGAGTTTCGCCTGCTCGCCGTCCTGCTCAACAACCACGGCAAGGTACTCACCCAGCGCCAGCTGTTAAGTCAGGTGTGGGGACCCAACGCCGTGGAACATAGTCATTATTTACGCATATATATGGGGCATCTCCGTCAGAAACTCGAACTCGACCCCGCACGCCCTCGCCATTTATTAACTGAAACCGGTATCGGTTATCGGTTTATGATTTGAATAACTATTCAGTTTGTTTTTAAATAACACCTAAATATTCCGGATAATATCTTAGAAATATCTCTCTCGTTATTTTTCGGGTTATTTCTGCTCACTTAAAACATTGACAACACATCCTGTTAACTCAATATCAACAAATCAGCATTTTGATCTGCATTATTCATCAAAAACGACTAATTATTTCTGAAATGATCGGTTAACGGTGATCTCCTTCACAGTTAATCGCGTTTTCCTGGATAAAATGACCGTGCTTTCAATTACTGAAAGGAAAATGAAACATGGAAAACAACAATCGCTTAATGCCCCATATAAGGCGGACAACGCATATCATGATGTTTGCCCACCGAAACTGCTTTGACTTTCATCTCTTTAATGCCCGGTAGTCCTTCGACTTCTGGCGCACCCGCTTACAGGTTATCCTGAAACACCTTACTTTACAGGCCATTGCCTGTGAACCCGTGCGCTCATTCATTTTGATTCAGACTCATCCGCACCGGGCGGACTGAATTTCAATCATCAAAAAAAGCAATTCACTGATTTTAATCAGCGGCCTCCCTTTGCTTTTTTTCCGGAAAATTATCGATTTCTTTCTTGCAAGAAATCGAGGGACGCTTATTACCTAAAATAAAGAGAGAAAGATGAAAAGTTTAAAAATCGCAGCTAGCCGTGCGTGTCCGGATTGCTTCACTACCCAGCGTGAACTGGTGGATGTCCGCGCTTCGGATTATATTGATGTTGCCGCCATTGTTCTGGCGGTCACGGATATTACCAGCGGCATCCTGGACGAAATAGAAGCCACCGGTTTTGGCATTCCTGTTTTTGTCGCGACGCATAAAGAAGAGTTCATCCCGGCAGACTATTTATCGCGCATTCATGGCGTATTTGAGTATTCAGACACCAGCAGCGACTTTTATGGACGCCAGCTGGAAGCGGCAGCCCAGAAGTATGAAACCCAGCTGCGGCCGCCGTTTTTCCGCGCCCTGGTCGACTACGTTAAACAGGGCAACAGCGCCTTTGACTGTCCGGGGCATCAGGGCGGCCAGTTCTTCCGCCGTCATCCTGCCGGTAATCAGTTTGTCGATTTCTTTGGCGAGACGCTCTTCCGCTCCGATCTGTGCAACGCCGACGTGGCGATGGGCGATCTGCTGATCCACGAAGGCGCGCCGTGCATTGCGCAGCAGCATGCGGCGAAGGTCTTTAATGCCGATAAGACCTACTTCGTGCTGAACGGCACCTCCTCATCCAACAAAGTGGTATTAAACGCCCTGCTCACGCCGGGCGACCTGGTGCTGTTCGACCGTAACAATCACAAATCTAACCATCACGGTGCCCTCCTCCAGGCTGGCGCGACACCGGTCTATCTGGAAACCGCGCGCAACCCGTACGGCTTTATTGGCGGCATTGACGCGCACTGCTTTGAGGAGAGCTACCTGCGCGAGCAGGTGGCAGAGGTGGCGCCTGGCCGAGCACGCGATGCGCGTCCGTTCCGCCTGGCGGTGATCCAGCTGGGCACCTACGATGGCACCATCTATAACGCCCGTCAGGTGGTGGATAAGATTGGGCATCTGTGTGATTACATCCTGTTTGACTCGGCGTGGGTGGGTTACGAGCAGTTTATTCCAATGATGGCCGACTGTTCGCCGCTGCTGCTGGAGCTGAACGAAAATGACCCGGGGATTTTGGTTACCCAGTCCGTGCATAAACAGCAGGCGGGCTTCTCCCAGACCTCGCAAATCCACAAGAAAGATAGCCATATCAAAGGGCAACCGCGCTATGTCCCGCACAAGCGGCTGAACAACGCCTTTATGATGCACGCCTCCACCAGCCCGTTCTATCCGCTGTTCGCCGCGCTGGATATCAACGCCCGCATGCACGAAGGCCAGAGCGGCCGCAACATGTGGATGGACTGCGTGGTTAACGGTATCGAAGCGCGCAAGCTGATCCTGGAGAACTGTCGGTATCTGCGCCCCTTCGTGCCGGAGACGGTGGATGGCCGTCCGTGGGAAAGCTGGGACACGGCGGAGATTGCGACCAACCTGCGCTTCTTCCACTTCGTGCCGGGTGAAAACTGGCACGCTTTCGAAGGCTACGCGGAGCATCAGTATTTTATCGACCCGTGCAAGCTCCTGCTGACCACGCCGGGCATCAACGCCCGCACCGGGGAGTATGACGACTTCGGCGTGCCCGCCACCATCCTCGCCAACTTCCTGCGTGAAAACGGTATCGTGCCGGAAAAATGCGATCTCAACTCGATCCTGTTCCTGCTCACCCCTGCCGAAGATATGGGCAAACTGCAGCAGCTGGTGGCGCAGCTGGTGCGCTTCGAAAAACTGCTTGAGAGCGACGCACCGCTGAAAGAGGTCCTGCCCTCTCTCTACAAGCAGCATCCGGACCGTTATGCGGGCTACACCCTGCGTCAGATCTGCCAGGAGATGCATGACCTGTACGCCCGCCACAACGTGAAGCAGCTGCAGAAAGAGATGTTCCGCAAGTCCCACTTCCCGCGCGTGATGATGAACCCGCAGGACGCGAACTACGCCTACCTGCGCGGTGAGGTTGAGCTCGTCTCCCTGCGCGACGCGGAAGGCCGCATCGCTGCCGAAGGCGCGCTGCCCTATCCGCCAGGGGTGCTATGCGTTGTCCCGGGCGAAGTCTGGGGCGGCTCCGTGCTGCGCTACTTTACCGCGCTTGAAGAAGGCATCAACCTGCTGCCGGGCTTTGCGCCAGAGCTGCAGGGCGTATACGTCGAGGAGTGTGAGGGACGCAAACAGGTTCGTTGCAACGTCATTAAACAACCCGCCGCTCGGCCCGCGCTGCTGAAAGGAGAGACATTATGAGTAAGTCCAACAAGATGGGCGTGGTGCAGCTGACCATTCTCACCATGGTCAACATGATGGGGTCGGGGATCATCATGCTGCCCACCAAGCTTGCCGAAGTGGGTACCATCTCTATTATCTCCTGGCTGGTGACGGCTGTGGGGTCGATGGCGCTGGCGTGGGCGTTTGCCAAGTGCGGCATGTTCAGCCGCAAGTCCGGCGGGATGGGTGGCTATGCCGAATACGCCTTTGGCAAGTCGGGCAACTTCATGGCCAACTATACCTACGGCGTGTCGCTGCTGATCGCCAACGTGGCGATTGCCATCTCCGCCGTGGGCTACGGGACGGAGCTGTTTGGCGCGACGCTCAGCCCGGTCCAGATTGGGCTGGCGACCATCGGGGTGCTGTGGATCTGCACCGTGGCTAACTTTGGCGGCGCGCGTATTACCGGACAGCTCAGCAGCATCACCGTCTGGGGCGTGATTATCCCGGTCGTCGGCCTGTGCGTCATCGGCTGGTTCTGGTTCAGCCCGACCCTGTACGCCAACTCCTGGAACCCGCACCATGTGCCGTTCTTTAGCGCTGTAGGCTCTTCTATTGCCATGACGCTTTGGGCTTTCCTGGGTCTGGAATCGGCCTGCGCGAACGCGGAAGTGGTAGAAAACCCGGAGAAGAACGTGCCGATTGCGGTCCTCGGCGGCACGCTGGGCGCGGCGGTGATCTATATCGTCTCGACGAACGTGATTGCGGGCATCGTGCCGAATATGGATCTGGCTAACTCCACGGCGCCGTTCGGGCTTGCCTTCGCCCAGATGTTCACCCCGGAAGTCGGGAAAGTAATCATGGGTCTCATGGTGATGTCCTGCTGCGGTTCGCTTCTCGGCTGGCAGTTCACCATCGCGCAGGTGTTTAAATCCTCGGCTGATGAAGGCTACTTCCCGAAAATCTTCTCCCGCGTGACCAAAGCGGATGCGCCGGTGCAGGGCATGCTGGCGATTGTGATTTTCCAGAGCGGATTGTCGCTGATGACCATTAGCCCGTCGCTGAACAGCCAGTTCAACGTGCTGGTCAACCTGGCGGTGGTGACGAACATCATTCCGTATATTCTGTCGATGGCCGCGCTGGTGATTATTCAGAAGGTGGCGAAGGTCGATCCGCGTAAGGCGCGGGCGGCAAATATCGTGGCGCTGATTGGGGCGATTTATAGCTTCTATGCGCTCTACTCATCGGGCCAGGAAGCGATGCTGTATGGCGCGATGGTGACCTTTATGGGCTGGACGCTGTACGGCCTGGTGTCACCACGGTTTGAGTTGAAAAATAAGCATAGTTAAAAAAAAGCCCGGTGGCGCTAGCGCTTACCGGGCCTACGATCGCTGTTGTAGGCCGGGCAAACGCAGTGCCGCCCGGCACACAAACCGCACTTACGCGTTTTTCAGCACTTCGCTGACGATCTCTACCGCTTCTTTCTCAATCTGCTGACGGTGCTCGGCGCCAAGGAAGCTTTCGCAATAGATTTTATACGCATCTTCCGTGCCGGACGGACGCGCGGCGAACCAGCCGTTGTCGGTCATCACTTTCAGACCACCAATGGAGGCGCCGTTGCCCGGTGCCGCCGTCAGACGCGCGGTGATCGGGTCACCTGCCAGGGTGCTTGCGCTGACCATCTCCGGAGAGAGTTTAGACAGGGCCGCTTTCTGGGCTGAGGTCGCGCTGGCCTGAATACGGTTGTAGCTAGGTGCGCCAAAGCGTGCCGCCAGGTCATTGTAATGTTCCTGCGGGTTTTTACCGGTGACCGCGGTGATTTCCGCCGCCAGCAGGCACATGATGATGCCGTCTTTATCGGTTGACCATGGCGTGCCGTCGAAGCGCAGGAACGACGCCCCCGCGCTCTCTTCACCACCAAAACCAAAGCTGCCGTCGTGCAGACCGTCAACGAACCATTTGAAGCCCACCGGCACTTCCACCAGCTTGCGGCCCAGCGCCTCGACCACGCGGTCGATCATCGCGGAGGAAACCAGCGTTTTACCGACGGCCACCTCTTTGCCCCACTGCGGACGATGCTGGAACAGGTAGTTGATCGCCACGGCCAGATAGTGGTTCGGGTTCATCAGCCCGGCAGGGGTAACGATGCCGTGACGGTCATAATCCGGGTCGTTCGCAAACGCCAGGTCGAATTTATCGCGCAGCGCCAGCAGGCCCGCCATCGCGCACTCGGAGGAGCAGTCCATTCGGATCGCGCCGTCTTTGTCCAGGTGCATAAAGCGGAAGGTCTGATCGACGTGATCGTTCACGATGGTCAGATCCAGCTTGTAGTGCTCGGCGATACGTTTCCAGTATTCAATACCGGAGCCGCCCAGCGGATCCACGCCCAGCTTCAGGCCCGCTTTCTGAATCGCCGCCATATCGACGATATCCGCCAGCCCTTCCACGAACGGCTGAACCAGATCCTGCTCTTTCACGTGACCGGAGGCCATGGCCGCATCCAGAGAAATGCGCTTCACGCCTTTCAGACCGTCAGCCAGCAGCGCGTTCGCACGATCTTCCACCACTTTGGTGACGTTAGTGTCGGCCGGACCACCGTTAGGCGGATTGTATTTGATGCCACCGTCTTCCGGCGGGTTGTGGGATGGCGTGATAACGATACCGTCAGCCAGCGCGCCCCCTTTTTTGTTGTGCACCAGGATGGCGTTAGAGACCGCAGGCGTTGGCGTGAAGCCGTTGTTCTCCTGAACAATCACGTCGACGCCGTTAGCCGCCAGCACTTCCAGTACGGAGATGAACGCCGGTTCAGACAGCGCATGGGTATCTTTCCCCACGTAGCACGGACCGGTAACGCCGTTTTTAGCGCGCTCTTCCGCAATGGCCTGAGCAATAGCCAGAATGTGCGGTTCGTTAAAGCTGTGGCGCGCCGCGCTGCCGCGGTGACCAGATGTACCAAACTTCACTGCGTGTTCTGCGTTGCCAACGACCGGTTTCAGCACGTAATACTGCGCGGTCAGCTGAGCGACGTTAATCAAATCGCTTTGTTGTGCAGGTTGGCCTGCACGGCTGTGATTTGCCATTACCGGGTCCTTCTGATGCAAGGGTTAAATTGTACCGCAAACCTTTTCAATCAATTCCGCAGGGAACTGCATGGACTGCATGATGTGTTCAATCATGCTGCACTTGCGGCCCGTGTTGGTATTGGTGATCACCCAGTATGGAGTGCCAGGGACATGTTTAGGTTTGGTTTGGTTGCCATTTTGCAGCAGCGTCTGCTCGTCGCCCGCGAAATAGACGCGAGTACGACCGTGCAGCGACTCGGTCGCCTCAGCAAACGCTTTGTTATCCAGGGAATAAAGTGTAGACAGCACCAGCATAAAACGGTTAACCGCCTTTTTCTGCTCAGCGTATTCGTCGGAGAGCAGCAGTTCGCGCACCGCGCGGACCTTATCTTTTACCGGCGTCACGGCAGGTTTTGCTTGTGCAACAACGCTCGGCTGAGACACGACATCTTTGGTGACTGGGGTAGCAGGCTGTGAAGCGGCGGAAATTTTAAGCATGCGCCGTAAAATGTCGGACGCGCTCTCCCCGATATGCCGCGTCTGGCTGGCAATATACTGATAGAGTTCGTCATCAACTTCGATTGTTTTCATCTTAATCCAGTGCGATATCTTATCTGAATACAAGTCATTGGGATTATAAGGTCAAATCCCAACAGCGGATAGCGTCAAACCAGGTTGGCGGCAAAAGTCAGATTAAACTGGAACCTTGCGGCCGGGCGGCAGAATGGTCAACATGATACCCTAACCTGACATACGTAAAAAAAGAACTTTGCCATGAAATTGAATACCCGAGCGCAAACTGCACAATCGCCGAACAATAATTCTCCCATCGTACTGGTTCACGGACTTTTTGGCAGCCTGGATAATCTTGGCGTGCTGGCGCGCGATCTGGTGACCGACCACGATATCTTACAGGTTGATATGCGCAATCACGGTCTATCCGGGCGTGCCGACGAGATGACCTACGCGGCGATGGCGCAGGATCTGCTGGATACGCTGGATGCCAACGGTCTGCAAAAAGTAACGCTCATCGGGCATTCAATGGGCGGCAAAGCGGTGATGGCCCTGACGGCGCGGGCGCCGGAGCGTATTAGCGGCCTGGTGGTGATTGACGTCGCGCCCGTGGATTATGACGTCCGCCGCCACGACGAGATTTTTGCCGCCATCAATGCGGTCACGAAAGCGGGCGTTGCGACACGCCAACAGGCTGCTGCCGTCATGCGTGAGCACCTTAATGAAGAAGGCGTCCTGCAGTTCCTGCTGAAGTCGTTTGTTGACGGACAGTGGCGTTTTAACGTGCCGGTGCTCTGGAACCAGTACAACAATATTGTGGGCTGGCAAACCGTGCCCGCCTGGCCGCACCCTACCCTCTTTATTCGCGGCGGTAACTCCCCTTACGTTACCGACGCGTACCGCGATGCCATACTGGCGCAGTTCCCGCAGGCTCGCGCCCACGTGATTGCCGGTGCCGGACACTGGGTGCATGCGGAAAAACCGGACGCTGTCCTGCGCGCCATCCGTCGCTATCTCGCTGATACGGCAAATTGATTAAAAAGAAAGCGACTGGAAGACTGCGGGCTTCCAGTCGTTGGCGTGCCGTTTTTGGTGATGTATGATGGCGCGCTTATCGCCCGGGCATTAGCAGGGCGGCGTGTTTCCCCCGAAGCTCAGAATCATGGCCAAAGAACAAACGGACCGTACGACACTAGATCTGTTCGCGAACGAGCGTCGCCCGGGACGACCCAAGACGAATCCGCTTTCGCGCGATGAACAGCTGCGTATCAATAAACGCAACCAGCTTAAACGCGATAAAAATCGTGGACTTAAGCGTGTCGAACTGAAGCTGAACGCCGACGCTGTCGATGCGCTTAACGAGCTGGCCGACGCGCGAAATATCAGCCGCAGCGAGCTCATTGAAGAGATGCTGATCGCCCAGCTTGAGACGTTACGCCGCCAGGCATAAGTCTGAAAATCCCCTTTATCGCCCTTTTCATGTAGCACAGAGTGCAGTCCTGCGCGATAGCTGTTTCCGCAGGGTTGCCTGTTCTGCTATTATTGCCCTTATCCGTGGCCGAATTGCGCCACCATACTATTAAGTTTCAAGAGGTTATTTTACTCATGGCAATCATCGGCATTTTCTTTGGCAGTGATACCGGCAATACCGAAAATATCGCAAAAAACATTCAGAAACAGCTCGGTAAAGACGTTGCTGATGTGCATGACATCGCCAAGAGCAGCAAAGAAGATCTGGAAGGCTATGACATCCTGCTGCTGGGTATTCCAACCTGGTACTACGGTGAAGCCCAGTGCGACTGGGATGATTTCTTCCCGACGCTGGAAGAGGTGGACTTCAACGGTAAGCTTGTCGCCCTGTTTGGCTGCGGCGATCAGGAAGACTATGCCGAATACTTCTGTGATGCGCTGGGCACCATCCGCGATATTATTGAGCCAAATGGCGCGGTTATCGTAGGCCACTGGCCGACCGCCGGTTACCACTTCGAAGCGTCTAAAGGTCTGGCCGATGACGATCATTTCGTGGGTCTGGCCATTGACGAAGACCGTCAGCCAGAACTGACCGCCGAGCGCGTTGAGAAGTGGGTGAAGCAGATCCGTGAAGAACTGCACCTGGACGATATTCTTAACGCCTGATGCTTACCGCGGCGCAACCGCGGTTGCGCCCATGCCCCAGGTCAAACCGATTAAATTAATTGCTACAATCTTTTAACTTTTTCGCCCAGACCTGTACAATGTCTCCCTGATAAAAATGGGTTTTCCATTGAGCAAGTTTGTTGGTGATACCCCATTTTTATAAGCATATTTTGCCTGAGACTTGCAGTTTTCATTTAGCCATGGCAGTTCTATAATGAGACGCATTATCCCAGGTGCATTTTCTGTCACTTCCTACAGAAGTGAATCGTTTAGCAACAGGACAGATTCCGCATGACTGACAACAATACCGCATTAAAGAAGGCTGGCCTGAAAGTTACGCTTCCTCGGTTAAAAATCCTCGAAGTGCTTCAGGGTCCAGACAATCACCATGTCAGTGCGGAAGACCTTTATAAACGTCTTATCGACATGGGTGAAGAGATTGGGCTGGCTACCGTTTATCGCGTGCTGAACCAGTTTGATGACGCGGGCATTGTTACCCGTCATAACTTCGAAGGCGGTAAATCTGTCTTCGAACTGACCCAGCAGCAGCATCACGATCACCTGATCTGCCTCGACTGCGGCAAGGTCATTGAATTTAGCGATGACTCCATCGAAGCGCGCCAGCGTGAAATCGCCGCGCGTCACGGCATCCGTCTGACCAACCACAGCCTGTACCTTTACGGTCACTGCGCTGAAGGCGATTGCCGCGAAGACGACCATGCGCACGATGCGAAATAAGCGAGAGTTCATACTCTGAGCCAGCCGAAAGGTTGGCTTTTTTTTGCCTAAAATAAAGCCCGGTGGCGCTGCGCTTACCGGGCCTACGGGCTGTGACACCTGTGTAGGCCCGGTAAGCGCAGCGCCACCGGGCGTAAAAACAGCTCATTAGTTATTATTGCTGCGAATTTCCTGCCAGATCTTATCGCAACGCTTCGCCACTTCCTGATCGTTACCGGTCTTACGCGCCTGAATACAGGCCTGGTAATCCATCACGCGAACGCTCTCCTGCGTGGCAAACTGCTCGTGCGCCTTCTCCTTTTTCAGCACGTTAAGAACGCTTTGACAGGCCTCGATTTTTTCTGGCGAACCTTGCGCGGTGTTGATACAGGCGCTGTACGCCTCCTTCAGTCGCGAATCTTCTTTCGGCCCCGGCGAGGTCACGCAGGCTGCAAGCCCGGCGCTCATCAGCGCGACAAGTACAATTTTCTTTAACATAGCCGTCTCCATTCCAGCGGGCCTCAGCCCGCCAGAGCGTTTATCAGAAGATAGTGAATGGGGCGATAACCATGAACTTCACGTCGCGCTCATCCTGGAAGATGTTGCCGTAACCGCCGCCCCAGCTTGGGATATCGGAGTGGTTGTCGTACTGAGTGAAGTGCAGTTTAAACATGGTGCCTTTCGCGCGGCCGTCCTGGACGGTGTACATCGCGTCCAGGCTGTACGCAGACTCTTTAATTTTGTTTGACGCGTAGTCTTCACGCTGGCCTGCGGCGTTGATAAACCAGTCGGCCGGTTTTGCATCCCAGGCATAAACGTAGGATGCACCGACGGCCCAACCCGCCAGATCCCAGTTTTTGAGATCATACATCGCGCCAAAGAACACCGCCTTTTCACCGTTGGCGTTGAAGTCAGAGCGGTTATCCCACCAGATGTCGAGACGACCGTTCGAAGAAGCATAGGTTGGCGTCATGCGCTGCAGGAAGTAGCCCTGCTGCCCTTCTGCTTTCACCCACGTTCCTTCCAGGCGCAGATCCACCACGTCGGCTACCTTGTAGCCGAAGGTCAGCGCCTGCAGCCAGGCCGTGCCGTCGTAGATATCGTTGATGGTATTGTTATCGGCCTTATCCCGCGCGCCGTAGAACTGATAGCTGGTTGAAAGCGGGGATCCCGCGACGTCAAACTTGTAGCTGGCTTTGGCAAAGTATTGATCGACAAAACCTTCTGCCTGGCCGAACGCCGCTTCCAGCACCAGGTCATTTTTAAAATCGTACTTAGCACCGAGTGAATGCAGGTAATCGACCTTCGTCCTGCGGTCATTCTGGTAGAACTTGTCCATCTCAATGTGCCACGGCGCTTTGTACTCGTTGGTCCACATGTATGAGAAGCTCAGCGCCCCCGCGTCGCCGTAGTCGAAGTTCGCCCCGGCCTCTGCCCCCTGATATGTGCCGGGCATAAAGCTCCAGTGCGGGGCTAACAGCGTTTGACCGGTTGGCTGAATATAGCCCGCGCGAGCCCATACCGGGCCGTATTTAAATTTCGCTGCCGCCTTATACAGGCTGATACCGCTTTTATCCCCGGAATAGTCTTCATCATAGGCTTTGTTACTGGAGGAGAAGGCGATTTCGTTCGGGTGGCCGCTGTCGCCGTTTTCCGCCATTTCAATCGCGGTAAACGCAGCAATATCCAGACCGAACATGTCGGCGGCATAGCCTGACTGGAAGTCCAGGTTGGCGTTCCAGGTGGAGTGTGAAAGGTTGGTTTTATATTTATCTTCAGTGACGTCTTTACGGTCACGTTCACGCTGCCAGTAATAGATACCGCCCGTGAGGGTCGAATCGTCGATAAAGCCTGCCGCTTTCGCTTCTGGTGTCACCACCAGGCCCGACATTGCTGTCACACCGGCAATAGCCAGCGCCAGCGCACTACGTTTGCCACTGAACGTACGCATAGATTATTCCTCTTTGACGAATTAAAACGCCTGAAACGGCGTAAATAAAAAAGACCAAATGGTCAGGGGTAGTTTTAAATACCCTCGAATTAACTACCGTCTTTAGGTTATTTTTCGCGACGCGAATTATCAATGCTTTTCAGCGGGCAAAAGTCAGGATTATGACGAAGTGCACATAATTGGTAGTGCTTTGTAACATTTGCAGAGAGGCGAGAAATGGCGGGGAATTACCAGGTATTTCAGGCAGTAGACGCGGGTTCTCTTTTCTTTTTTATAACCTTTTTGATTTTCGTAATGACACAAACTTTTTTTTGGAAAATAAGTAGCACCTCATTGACCTGATATTTTCGTGACGCCTTTACAGGCCCTGGCTTAATACCCTGATCGTTATATAAAAAACGCCGCATGGTGCGGCGTTTGTCTCTCATTGACCAGAGAAGCAATATTATTCGCCGATCTTCGTCCAGGTATCGCGCAGGCCGACGGTACGGTTAAATACCGGTTTTTCCGCCGTGCTGTAACGGCTGTCCAGGCAGAAGTAACCTTCGCGTTCGAACTGGAACGCTTTGCCCGCTTCAGCCGCTTTCAGGGACGGCTCAGCGTAGCCCTGCTTGATGACCAGAGATTCCGGGTTGATGGTGGCCAGGAAGTCTTCCGCCGCACCCGGGTTAGGCACGCTGAACAGACGATCGTACAGACGGATCTCTACCGGCAGCGCGTGGGATGCGCTCACCCAGTGAATAACGCCTTTCACCTTGCGGCCATCGGCCGGATCCTTGCTCAGCGTTTCCGCATCGTAAGAACAGAAGATGGTGGTGATGTTACCTTCCGCGTCTTTCTCAACGCGCTCGGCTTTGATCACGTAAGCGTTACGCAGACGCACTTCTTTACCCAACACCAGACGCTTGTACTGCTTGTTGGCTTCTTCGCGGAAGTCAGCGCGGTCAATCCAGATCTCGCCGCTGAACGGCACGTCACGGCTGCCCATTTCCGGTTTGTTCGGATGGTTAGGCATCACCACCAGCTCGCTCGCACCCTGCGGATAGTTTTCGATCACCAGTTTTACCGGGTCGATAACCGCCATCGCGCGCGGGGCGTTTTCATTCAGGTCTTCGCGAATGCAGGACTCCAGGGAGGCCATCTCGATGGTGTTGTCCTGCTTGGTCACGCCGATGCGCTTGCAGAACTCACGAATAGAGGCAGCCGTGTAACCGCGACGGCGCAGACCAGAGATGGTTGGCATACGCGGGTCATCCCAGCCTTCAACGTGCTTGTCAGTCACCAGCAGGTTCAGCTTACGCTTGGACATCACGGTGTACTCCAGATTCAGACGAGAGAACTCGTACTGACGCGGATGCACAGGAATGGTGATGTTATCCAGCACCCAGTCGTACAGGCGACGGTTGTCCTGGAACTCCAGCGTACACAGAGAGTGCGTAATGCCTTCCAGCGCATCGCTGATGCAGTGGGTGAAGTCGTACATCGGGTAGATGCACCACTTGTTGCCGGTCTGGTGGTGTTCTGCGAACTTGATGCGGTACAGCACCGGATCGCGCATCACGATGAACGGCGATGCCATGTCGATTTTGGCACGCAGGCAGGCTTTGCCTTCTTCGAAGCCACCAGCACGCATTTTTTCAAACAGCGCCAGGTTCTCTTCCACGCTGCGATCGCGGAACGGGCTGTTTTTGCCCGGCGCGGTCAGCGTGCCGCGGTACTCACGGATCTCATCTGCAGACAGTTCGTCAACATACGCCAGGCCTTTGTTGATAAGCTCTACCGCGTAGGCATACAGCTTATCAAAGTAGTCAGAGGAGTAGCAGATATCGCCAGACCAGTTGAAGCCCAGCCATTGCACGTCATTCTTGATGGACTCAACGTATTCGATGTCTTCTTTTGCTGGGTTGGTGTCATCGAAACGCAGGTTGCACTGTCCCTGGTAGTCTTGCGCAATGCCGAAGTTCAGGCAGATAGATTTTGCGTGACCAATATGCAGGTAGCCGTTTGGCTCCGGCGGGAAACGCGTATGAACCGTGGTGTGCTTACCACTGGCCAGATCTTCATCGATGATCTGACGAATAAAGTTACTCGGGCGGGCTTCTGCCTCACTCATCGTGGATTCCTCAAAGCGTAAACAACGTATAACGGCGTATGATCTTATAAGCCGGACGTAGTGACAACCCTTAGTTACGGAAAATACGTATCAGATGAAAATAATGGGGGCATTTGCTGCAAAAAAAAGCGGCGGAGGATATCCCCCGCCGCTTAAGGCATGACTCTACTCAGGAGCGATTACTTGCCTTTAATCTCATACAGCGGGGTCTGACCCGCAACAACCTGACCTTTCGCCTGGATGACCAGACCGCCGAAGTCGTCGATGTTGCTGCACACCACCGGGCTTATCATGGAGCGTGCGTTGGCGTTCAGGAAGTCCAGATCCATTTCCAGAACCGGCTGCCCGGCAACCACTTCAGCACCCTCTTCCACCAGGCGAGTAAAGCCTTTACCGTCCAGCGCAACGGTATCGATGCCCATGTGGACCACGATCTCCGCGCCATTTTCGGTTTCGAGGCAGAACGCGTGGTTGGTGTTAAAGATTTTCACGATGGTACCGGCCGCTGGGGACACCACGGTTTTATCCGTTGGTTTCACCGCCACACCGTCACCAACCGCTTTGCTGGCGAAGGCTTCGTCAGGTACCTGCTCAAGGTCAACCACGTCACCCGTCACCGGAGAGACCAGAGCGGCAACCGTGACGGCGTTAGGCACGGCCTGCGGTTTCGCGACCGGTGCAGCCGTTGCCGCAGGCGCGCTGTCGGCTGATGCCGCCGCGACCGGGCCACGAGCAACCACTTTCTTCATTTCGTCACCGATGGATTCCGCTTTGGCACCCACGATAACCTGGATAGTTTGCTTGTTCAGCTTAACGACGCCCGATGCGCCAAGACGTTTACACATTGCGTCGCTCACGCGCGCAGAGTCGCCCACGGTCAGACGCAGACGGGTAATACAGGCATCAATGGCTTTCAGGTTATCGGTACCGCCAACGGCGGCAATGTAGCTGGTTGCCAGCTGGGTTAAACCTTCTTCGGTATTGCTGTTGGCTTCGCCGGTCACAACGTCATCTGCGGTATCTTCACGGCCCGGCGTTTTGAGGTTAAACATACGAATAACCGCGGTGAACAGGACGAAGTAGATGACGAAGAAGGCCGCGCCCATCACCACCAGCATCCAGACGTTCTTGCTTGCCGCCGGCAGGTTGTACATCAGCACATAGTCGATCGCGCCTGCGGAGAAGGAGAAGCCCGCATGAATGCCCAGCAGGGTTGCCACAAACAGGCTGATGCCGGTTAACACCGCGTGCATCAGGTACAGCAGCGGAGCCAGGAACATGAACAGGAATTCCAGAGGCTCGGTCACGCCGGTCAGGAATGCGGTAATGGCCACTGACAGCAGCATACCGCCGACCATTGGACGACGCGCTTTCGGCGCAGCCAGGTACATTGCCAGCGCAGCGCCCGGCAGACCAAACATCATGATTGGGAAGAAGCCGGACATAAACATGCCCGCGGTGCCGTCACCCGCGTAGAAGCGGTTGATGTCGCCGTGGAAAATCGTGCCTGCCGCGTTGGTGAATTCACCAATCTGGAACCAGGCGATGGTATTGAGGACCTGATGCAGACCGGTTGGGATCAGCAGACGGTTAATGAAACCGAAGATGCCCGCACCCACTGCGCCTGCAGAGACGATCCACTCGCCGCCCGCATGAATAGCATGCTGCACCGGTGGCCATACGTAGCCAAAGATAGCGGCCAGAACCAGACAGAAGAAGCCCGTCGCGATCGGCACGAAACGTTTGCCGCCAAAGAAGCTCAGGAAGTCCGGCAGCTTAATGTTCGCCCAGCGGTTGTACACCGCACCACCGACCAGACCGGTAATGATACCTGCCAGCACGCCCATGTTGATTTCTGGGTTAATCGTTACCATCGCTTTCGTCAGGATGAAATAACCGACTGCCCCTGCCAGCGCTGCGGCACCCGCGCTGTCTTTTGACCAGCTTGAGGCAACACCGATGGCGAAAATCAGCGCCAGGTTGTCAAAAATGGCACCGCCAGCCTGAGCGATAAACGGTACGTTAAGAAGATCGGGTTGCCCGAATCGCAGCAGCAGCGCTGCAACCGGTAGCACGGCGATAGGGAGCTGCAAAGCCCTACCGAGGCGCTGGAAAAAACCTAAAATATTCATCCTATTCCCCCTACGAGACCCTTTTCAGGCTCGCGCATAAACTATGTTTTTTATTGTGTCGCTAACGATAGATACCGTTGATAATTCACTGGCAGTCTGAGTGTGTAAAAAATTAATTCGTATCGCAAATTAAACACCTATTTTTTGTGATTTTTGTCACCAAATATCGTATTCAACCCTCCCTTACACTGGCTTACAGCGAAAACTTATTTTATCATTCAAAAAATCAAGGCGGAGCGATCCGGCCTGAAAGGTTCCAGGTTACGCTTAAGTATCCGGTTCCGAAAGCCATCCGCCCACTCTTCTACTTAAACTTCGAGGTGAACAATGAGACTGATTCCCCTGGCAACTGCTGAACAAGTCGGTAAATGGGCCGCTCGCCATATCGTTAACCGCATTAACGCGTTCAAACCGACCGCCGATCGTCCTTTCGTTCTTGGTCTTCCAACCGGCGGCACGCCGCTGACCGCCTATAAGGCGCTGGTTGAGATGCATAAAGCAGGCCAGGTTAGCTTCAAACATGTTGTTACCTTCAATATGGATGAATACGTTGGCCTACCGAAAGACCATCCGGAAAGCTACCATAGCTTCATGCACCGTAATTTCTTTGATCACGTTGATATCCCAGCTGAAAATATTAACCTCCTGAATGGAAACGCGCCTGATATTGACGCAGAATGCCGTCAGTATGAAGAAAAAATCCGTTCTTACGGTAAAATCCACCTGTTTATGGGCGGCGTGGGCAACGATGGTCACATCGCGTTTAACGAACCGGCGTCATCTCTGGCTTCCCGCACCCGTATTAAAACGCTGACCCATGACACGCGCGTGGCAAACTCCCGCTTCTTTGACGGTGACGTGAACCAGGTTCCAAAATACGCCCTGACCGTAGGCGTGGGCACCCTGCTGGATGCCGAAGAAGTGATGATTCTGGTACTGGGCGGCGTGAAGGCGCAGGCGCTCCAGGCTGCCGTTGAAGGCAACGTTAACCATATGTGGACCATCAGCTGTCTGCAGCTGCACCCTAAATCAGTCATCGTCTGCGACGAGCCGTCGACGATGGAGCTGAAAGTGAAGACGCTGAAATACTTCAACGAGTTAGAAGCCGAGAACATCAAAGGTCTGTAATTGAATAACCGCCTCTGCATCAAGAGGCGGCCGCTTTTTTTAACCGGGGGTCGATATGTACGCTTTAACCCACGGTCGGATTTATACCGGCCATGAAATTCTGGATGACCATGCGATTGTTATCGCGAATGGCCTGATTGAACGTGTTTGCCCGCTGGCAGAACTGCCGTCGGAGATTGAACAGCGCTCACTCAATGGAGCAGTAATCTCCCCCGGTTTCATCGACGTACAGCTGAACGGCTGCGGCGGTGTGCAATTCAATGACACCGCGGATGCGGTGACGGTCGAAACGCTGGAGATCATGCAGAAAGCCAACGAGAAATCGGGCTGCACCAGCTATCTGCCGACGCTCATCACCAGCAGTGATGACCTGATGAAGCAGGGTATCCGCGTGATGCGCGAATATCTGGCCAAACACCCGAATCAGGCGCTCGGTCTGCACCTTGAAGGTCCATGGCTGAACCTGGTCAAGAAAGGAACGCATAACCCAGACTATGTGCGTAAGCCTGACGCGGAGCTGGTTGATTACATGTGTGCTAACGCCGATGTGATCGCCAAAGTCACGCTGGCACCGGAAATGACCGGCACGGACGTCATCAGCAAACTGGCTGCCGCCGGAATTGTCGTTTCAGCAGGCCACTCAAACGCCACGCTGAAAGAAGCGAAAGCCGGTTTCCGCGCGGGCATTACCTTTGCGACGCACCTTTATAACGCCATGCCTTACATCACGGGGCGTGAACCGGGTCTGGTCGGCGCGATTCTGGACGAGCCAGACGTTTACTGCGGCATTATCGCGGACGGCATGCACGTCGATTACACCAACATTCGCAACGCCAAGCGGCTGAAAGGTGACAAGCTTTGTCTCGTGACCGATGCCACCGCACCGGCAGGTGCAAATATTGAGCAGTTCATTTTTGCCGGTAAAACAATATACTACCGCAATGGACTGTGTGTGGATGAAAACGGTACGCTGAGCGGTTCCTCTCTGACCATGATTGAAGGGGTGCGTAACCTGGTTGAACATTGCGGGATTGCGCTTGATGAAGTCCTGCGTATGGCGACCCTTTATCCCGCTCGCGCAATTGGCGTGGATAAACAGCTCGGCGGAATTGCACCAGGTATGGTTGCAAACCTGACGGCATTCACACACGATTATAAAATTATTAAGACCATCGTTAATGGTAACGAGGTCGTCACTGAGTAAGTAAAAGTATGACACCTGGCGGACAAGCTCAAATCGGTAATGTCGATCTCGTTAAACAACTTAACAGTGCGGCGGTCTACCGCCTGATTGACCAACACGGCCCCATCTCGCGGATTCAGATAGCCGAACAAAGCCAGCTTGCTCCCGCCAGCGTGACAAAAATTACACGTCAGCTCATTGAGCGCGGTTTGATCAAAGAAGTCGATCAGCAGGCCTCCACCGGGGGCCGCCGCGCCATCTCCATTATTACCGAAACCCGCAATTTTCAGGCTATTGGCGTCCGGTTGGGCCGTCATGACACCACGCTCACCCTGTACGATCTGAGCAGTAAAGCCATCGCTGAAGAGCACTATCCTCTTCCGGAACGCACCCAGGAGACACTGGAGCATGCGCTGCTGAATACCATTGCGACGTTTATTGAAAGCTGTCAGCGCAAGATCCGCGAACTCATCGCCATCTCCGTGATTCTGCCCGGCCTGGTCGACCCGGAAAGCGGCGTGATC
Source organism: Enterobacter sp. 01-M-03-SI-ECC (assembly GCF_047530215.1). Classification (NCBI taxonomy): domain Bacteria; kingdom Pseudomonadati; phylum Pseudomonadota; class Gammaproteobacteria; order Enterobacterales; family Enterobacteriaceae; genus Enterobacter; species Enterobacter sp. 01-M-03-SI-ECC. Next base: position 139,503 of record NZ_JBLKDA010000004.1, on the reverse strand, counting down.
CGCTATATGCCGCACATTCAGGTGGAAAACTGGGGGCTGGTCGAGGCGCTGGAAAAACGTTTTAAGGTGACCTGCTTTGTGGGCCACGACATTCGCTCGCTGGCGCTGGCGGAGCACTACTTTGGTGCGAGCCAGGACTGTGAAGACTCAATTCTGGTGCGCGTTCACCGCGGAACGGGTGCCGGCATTATCTCTAACGGCCGTATTTTTATTGGTCGCAACGGTAACGTTGGCGAGATCGGCCACATTCAGGTCGAGCCGCTGGGCGAACGCTGCCACTGCGGCAACTTCGGCTGTCTTGAAACCATTGCCGCCAACACGGCCATCGAGCAGCGCGTTCGCCATCTCCTTGAACAGGGTTACCAAAGCCGCGTCACGCTGGACGACTGCAAGATAGGCACCATCTGCAAAGCCGCCAATAAAGGCGACGCGCTGGCCTGCGAGGTGATCGAGCAGGTTGGCCGTCATCTGGGGAAAACCATCGCCATCGCCATTAACCTGTTTAATCCACAGAAAGTGGTGATCGCCGGTGAAATAGTGGAGGCGGAAAAGGTGCTGCTCCCCGCCATTGAAGGCTGCATTAACACCCAGGCGCTGAAAGCATTCCGCCAGAACCTGCCGGTGGTGCGTTCAAAGCTTGATCATCGCTCGGCGATCGGCGCGTTCGCGCTGGTGAAACGCGCCATGCTCAACGGAATTCTGCTGCAGCATTTGCTGGAAAGCTGATCGGACCTTATAGTAACGCCTTCTTTTTTTGATGCCGGACTGTCCATGACCATTAAGAATGTAATTTGTGATATCGACGGCGTGCTGATGCACGATAACGTTGCCGTGCCGGGTGCTGCGGAGTTTCTCCACCGCATCATCGACAAAGGAATGCCACTGGTTCTGCTCACGAACTACCCTTCTCAGACCGGTCAGGATCTGGCAAACCGCTTTGCTACGGCGGGTGTCGACGTGCCGGACAGCGTGTTTTATACCTCGGCGATGGCCACGGCGGATTTCCTGAAGCGTCAGGAAGGGAAAAAAGCCTACGTCGTGGGTGAAGGCGCGCTGATCCACGAGCTGTATAAAGCGGGCTTTACCATTACCGACGTGAACCCGGACTTCGTCATTGTCGGCGAGACGCGTTCTTTTAACTGGGAAATGATGCATAAAGCGGCCTACTTTGTCGCCAGCGGCGCGCGCTTTATCGCCACTAACCCGGATACGCACGGTCGCGGTTTTTACCCGGCCTGCGGCGCGCTGTGCGCCGGTATCGAGAAAATCTCCGGTCGCCAGCCGTTTGTTGTCGGTAAGCCTAGCCCGTGGATCGTCCGTGCCGCCCTCAACAAGATGCAGGCGCACTCAGAAGAGACGGTGATTGTCGGCGACAACCTGCGCACCGACATCCTGGCCGGCTTCCAGGCGGGTCTGGAGACGATTCTGGTTCTCTCTGGCGTCTCTCAACTTGATGACATTGATGCGATGCCGTTCCGGCCAAGCTGGATTTACCCCTCCGTCGATGAAATTGACATTATCTGATACCGAACCACGCCCAGGGCGTGGTTTTTTATTTTCTCGCCTGCAAAACACCGCCACATCTAACGAAAAAGCGCTTTCATTGCATAATCATCAATAAAACCGCTCATGCCATACGCTTTTTTCACCGATCCGCAACCGCCATTGCACTATTTCCGTTTTCACCCGTAAAACGCTTGCGCGCCCTGCCCCTTTGCGGCATTTTCATAAGCAAGCAACATTACAAAGCAACAGGGTTAACGGAGAAGGTTATGTGTTCAATTTTTGGCGTACTGGATATTAAAACTGACGCGGGCGAACTGCGTAAAAAGGCACTCGAACTGTCCCGCCTGATGCGCCATCGCGGACCGGACTGGTCAGGCGTTTACGCCAGTGACAAAGCGATTCTGGCTCACGAACGCCTGTCTATTGTTGACGTCAACGCCGGTGCACAGCCGCTGTATAACGAGAAAAAAACGCACGCGCTGGCTGTCAACGGTGAGATCTACAACCACCAGGCGCTGCGCGCAGAGTACGGTGACCGCTACGCGTTCCAGACCGGTTCTGACTGTGAAGTGATCCTGGCGCTGTATCAGGAAAAAGGACCCGAGTTCCTGGACGACCTGCAGGGCATGTTTGCCTTCGCCCTGTACGACAGCGAAAAAGACGCTTACCTGATTGGCCGTGACCATATCGGTATTATCCCGCTGTACATGGGACATGATGAACACGGCAACTTCTATGTTGCCTCTGAAATGAAGGCTCTGGTGCCGGTTTGCCGCACCATTAAAGAGTTCCCGGCAGGCAGCTACCTGTGGAGCAAAGACGGCGAGATCCGTCAGTATTACCAGCGCGACTGGTTCGACTATGACGCGGTTAAAGATAACGTTACGGACAAAGCCGAGCTGCGTCAGGCGCTGGAAGATTCCGTGAAAAGCCATCTGATGTCTGACGTCCCGTACGGCGTGCTGCTCTCAGGCGGTCTGGACTCCTCCGTGATCTCCGCGATCACCAAGAAATTCGCGGCCCGTCGCGTGGAGGATCAGGAGCGCTCGGAAGCCTGGTGGCCGCAGCTGCACTCCTTTGCCGTGGGCCTGGAAGGGGCGCCGGACCTGAAAGCCGCGCAGGAGGTGGCAAACCACCTCGGCACCGTGCACCATGAGATTCACTTCACCGTGCAGGAAGGCCTGGATGCGATCCGCGATGTGATCTATCACATTGAAACCTATGACGTGACTACTATCCGCGCCTCCACGCCGATGTACCTGATGTCGCGTAAGATCAAGGCGATGGGCATCAAGATGGTGCTCTCCGGCGAAGGTTCTGACGAAGTGTTTGGCGGCTACCTGTACTTCCACAAAGCGCCGAACGCCAAAGAGCTGCACGAAGAGACCGTGCGTAAGCTGCAGGCGCTGCACATGTTTGACTGCGCGCGCGCTAACAAGGCGATGTCCGCCTGGGGCGTTGAAGCACGCGTGCCGTTCCTGGATAAGAAATTCCTCGACGTCGCGATGCGCATCAACCCGCAGGACAAGATGTGCGGCAACGGCAAAATGGAAAAACATATCCTGCGTGAATGTTTTGAATCCTACCTGCCGGCAAGCGTGGCATGGCGTCAGAAAGAGCAGTTCTCCGATGGCGTAGGCTATAGCTGGATCGACACCCTGAAAGAGGTGGCGGCGAAACAGGTTTCTGACCAACAGCTGGAAACCGCAAGCTTTCGCTTCCCGTACAACACGCCGGGTTCGAAAGAGGCGTATCTGTACCGCGAGATCTTTGAAGAATTGTTCCCGGTCCCAAGTGCTGCGGAGTGTGTGCCTGGCGGTCCGTCCGTCGCCTGTTCTTCCGCTAAAGCCATTGAATGGGATGAATCTTTCAAATCCATGAACGATCCGTCAGGACGCGCGGTCGGCGTTCATCAGTCCGCCTACAAGTAATCGCTCATTTCATCTTCAGGCCCTGCGGGGCCTGATTTTTTTTGCCCTCCTTTTTGTCCTCTAAAATCGATTAATAACCAATAATTGCCGAATATTCGGTCACGCTGTTCGCAACCTAACCAAACAGTCACATTCCGGCTATTTTCGTTGAAAAAGGTGTTGACGCTGCAAGGGTCTATACGCATAATGCGCCCCGCAACGCCGATAAGGTAACGCGAAAAAAGATGGCTACGTAGCTCAGTTGGTTAGAGCACATCACTCATAATGATGGGGTCACAGGTTCGAATCCCGTCGTAGCCACCATCTTTTTTGCGGGAGTGGCGAAATTGGTAGACGCACCAGATTTAGGTTCTGGCGCCGCAAGGTGTGCGAGTTCAAGTCTCGCCTCCCGCACCATTCCCAAGTATGCGTTGCACGGATGGGGTATCGCCAAGCGGTAAGGCACCGGTTTTTGATACCGGCATTCCCTGGTTCGAATCCAGGTACCCCAGCCATATTTCTTCGATTTTGCGGTTCTCCGCGGTATTGGGGTATCGCCAAGCGGTAAGGCACCGGTTTTTGATACCGGCATTCCCTGGTTCGAATCCAGGTACCCCAGCCATCGAAGATTGCAGTACTGGCTACGTAGCTCAGTTGGTTAGAGCACATCACTCATAATGATGGGGTCACAGGTTCGAATCCCGTCGTAGCCACCAAATTAAGATTGTCGATTTATCGGGAATCAAAACAAATTGTTGGGGTATCGCCAAGCGGTAAGGCACCGGATTCTGATTCCGGCATTCCGAGGTTCGAATCCTCGTACCCCAGCCAATTTAAAAAGTCGTTAAGCAGATTGTTTAACGCAATTGGGGTGTCGCCAAGCGGTAAGGCTCTGGTTTCTGATACCAGCATTCCGGGGTTCGAATCCCTGCACCCCAGCCACTTAGTAACAAAAAAGCCCGCTCTGCGGGCTTTTTTGTTTTTGTTGCTCAGAATTGTGCGGCCTGATTCCCCCTCACCCTAACCCTCTCCCCAAAGGGGCGAGGGAATAGTCGGAGCAAAGATTAGAGTCCGAGTGCGTACTTCAGCGCCTGACGCTTCAGGCCACCGGCACGCTCCGCTGCCATCAATCCAATATTACGCAGAATGCGCACCGGGGCGACGTCATTGCTGAACCCGGCATAGAACAGATCCATCCCTGACTGCATGATGAAGTTATCCGCCATACGCCGCGTCTGGTAGCGCTTCAGTACCTGATGGCTGGCCCAGCTTTCCGCATGTCCGCGGGCACTGCCCAACACATCCAGTAACGCATCAACATCACGATACCCGAGGTTCACGCCCTGCCCGGCCAGCGGATGAATGGTGTGTGCCGCATCCCCCACCAGCGCCAGCCCTTCGCGAGCATACTGCAACGCATGACGGCGCGTGAGCGGGAACGCCCCGGCGGAGACCGGCGTAACATGGCCCAGACGGCTCGGAAAGTTCAGCAGGATCTCGCGCTGTAGCTGTTCCATCGAAAGCCCCTGCAGCTGGCGAATGCGCGCCGGTTTGTCGTACCACACCAGCGACGCCCAGCGATCGAACAGCGGTAAAAAGGCGTGCGGGCCGTTCGGCGTAAAGTGCTGCCAGGTGCTCTCGCCCGGGGCATTATCGCACTCGACGGTAATCAGCATGCAGGACTGTTCATACTGCCAGGCATGAACGCCAATGCCCGCCATCTGTCTGACCTGCGAGTTAGCGCCGTCCGCCCCGACGACCAGCTTCACGGCCAGCTCATCACCGCTGTCGAGCGTCAGCAGATAGCCGCGATGGTGAGAATGGAGAGACTTAAGCGACGCAGGCACGCGCAGCGTCACCTTCGGATGCGCCTCCAGCGCCTGCCAAAGCGCCCGCTGGAGCACGTTGTTTTCTACCATATAGCCCAGGCGCGGCAGCTTCAGCTCAGCGGCATCAAACGCGACGTGGGCATTTTCCCACTCCCAGGTTTCGAGACGGCTGTAGGGATGGGCGCGCATCGCCTGCACCGCCTCCCAGACGCCCAGCCCGCGGAGCAGATCGACGGACGCCGCGCTGATAGCCGAAATGCGCACATCCGGCTTGCTGGCGGGATCGAAAGCCGGCGGTGCAGCCTGTTCAATTACCGTTACCTCAAATCCCTGCTGCGCCAGCCCCAGCGCCAGCGCGCCGCCGACCATACCGCCGCCGACAACGGCAACTTCGGTGTGTTGGAGTGTCATGGTCAATTTTCCTTATTGGAGAATCCCTTAAGTTTACCGGATTTTTGCGGTCCTGAGGCACACAACCTTCACACTGGTCACAACCCCACCAAAGCATTACAATACGCGGCTTGCAATCCTGAGCTGAGCAAGTCGATGACTAAAAAACTCCATATAAAAACCTGGGGCTGTCAGATGAACGAATACGATTCATCCAAGATGGCCGATCTGCTGGATACCACCCACGGATACCAGCTGACTGAAAATGCGAAAGAAGCGGACGTGCTGCTGCTGAACACCTGTTCGATTCGTGAAAAAGCGCAGGAAAAAGTCTTCCACGTGTTAGGCCGCTGGAAGCTTCTTAAACGTAAAAACCCGGACCTGATCATCGGGGTGGGTGGCTGCGTCGCGTCGCAGGAAGGCAAGCTGATCCGTCAGAGAGCCCCGTATGTGGATATCGTCTTTGGCCCGCAGACCCTGCACCGCCTGCCGGAGATGATCAATCAGGTTCGCGGCAACCGTAGCCCGGTCGTTGACGTCAGCTTCCCGGAGATTGAAAAATTCGACCGCCTGCCGGAGCCGCGCGCCGATGGCCCGACCGCCTTCGTCTCCATCATGGAAGGCTGCAACAAGTACTGTACTTACTGCGTGGTCCCATACACCCGTGGTGAAGAGGTCAGCCGCCCGGCAGACGACATCCTGTTTGAAATCGCGCAGCTTGCCGCCCAGGGCGTTCGCGAAGTGAACCTGCTGGGTCAGAACGTTAACGCCTGGCGCGGTGAGAACTACGACGGCACCACCGGCAGCTTTGCCGAGCTGCTGCGCCTGGTGGCCGCGATTGACGGCATCGACCGCATTCGCTTTACCACCAGCCATCCGATGGAATTTACTGACGACATCATCGATGTGTATCGCGATACGCCAGAGCTGGTGAGCTTCCTGCACCTGCCGATTCAGTGCGGCTCTGACCGCGTGCTGAACCTGATGGGCCGACCGCATACGGTGCTGGAGTACAAATCCACCATCCGTAAGCTGCGCGAAGCGCGTCCGGATATCCAGATCAGCTCCGACTTTATCGTCGGCTTCCCGGGTGAAACCGCTGATGACTTCGAGCGCACCATGAAGCTCATCGGCGAAGTGAATTTTGACGTCAGCTACAGCTTCATCTTCTCTGCGCGTCCTGGCACCCCGGCGGCCGATATGGTTGACGATGTGCCGGAAGAGGAGAAAAAGCAGCGTCTGTATATTCTGCAGGAGCGTATCAACCAGCAGGCCAACGCGTGGAGCCGCCGTATGCTCGGTACCGTCCAGCGCATTCTGGTGGAAGGCACGTCGCGCAAGAGCATTATGGAACTCTCCGGCCGTACCGAAAATAACCGCGTGGTCAACTTTGAAGGCACCCCGGACATGATCGGTAAGTTTGTGGACGTCGAAATCGTTGAAGTGCTGACCAACTCGCTGCGCGCGAAGGTGGTCCGCACCGAAGACGAAATGGGCCTGCGTATCGCAGAGTCACCGGAATCCGTGATTTCGCGTACCCGCAAAGAGAACGATTCCGGCGTGGGGATTTACCAGCCTTAATCCTGATGGCCTGCCCTTCCGGCAGGCCTTGTATTTCCTCTCATCATCCCCAATATCTTCCGCAACGCTTGCGCCTTTATTCTGTGGCGTGAATAATTTCGGTAATGACCGTCTTATTACGCCGTGTGGCAGCGGGTCAGTTAACCAATCAAAGAGGAACAGTTTGAACATAGATACGCGTGAAATCAGCCTAACGCCCGCAGACAACGCTCGCCTGCTGAGCCTGTGCGGACCGTTTGATGACAACATCAAACAACTGGAGCGACGTCTGGGTATCGAAATTAACCGTCGCGATAATCACTTCAAACTTACCGGACGCCCTATCTGCGTCAATGCGGCAGCAGATATCCTGCGCAGCCTGTATGTCGATACCGCCCCGATGCGCGGCGAAATTCAGGATATCGAGCCGGAACAAATTCACCTCGCCATTAAAGAGGCGCGCGTGCTTGAGCAGAGCGCGGAAAGCGTGCCGGACTACGGCAAGGCGATCAATATCAAGACCAAGCGTGGCGTCATCAAGCCGCGTACGCCAAACCAGGCGCAGTACATCGCCAATATCCTCGACCACGACATCACCTTCGGGGTGGGTCCGGCGGGTACGGGGAAAACCTATCTGGCGGTTGCCGCGGCGGTAGATGCGCTGGAACGCCAGGAGATTCGTCGAATTCTGCTGACGCGTCCTGCCGTTGAAGCCGGTGAAAAGCTGGGCTTCCTGCCGGGCGATCTGAGCCAGAAGGTCGACCCGTATCTGCGCCCTTTATATGACGCGCTGTTCGAGATGCTGGGCTTTGAGAAGGTCGAGAAGCTGATTGAGCGTAACGTGATCGAAGTGGCTCCGCTCGCCTATATGCGCGGCCGCACGTTAAACGACGCGTTCATCATTCTTGATGAGAGCCAGAACACCACCATCGAACAGATGAAGATGTTCCTGACGCGTATCGGCTTTAACTCGAAAGCGGTCATTACCGGTGACGTGACCCAGATCGACCTGCCGCGCAGCACTAAATCCGGCCTGCGCCACGCCATCGAGGTGCTGGCCGAGGTTGACGAAATCAGCTTTAACTTCTTCCACAGTGAAGACGTGGTACGCCACCCGGTGGTCGCGCGTATCGTTAACGCCTATGAAGCCTGGGAAGAGGCGGATCAGAAGCGTAGGGCCGAACTGGCCGCAGAACGTAAGCGCGACGCGCAGGAGCAAGAACAGAAATGAGTCAGGTGATCCTCGATTTACAGCTGGCCTGTGAAGACAATTCCGGCATGCCGGATGAGGCGCAGTTCCAGAAATGGCTGGATGCCGTTATCCCGCAGTTTCAGGAAGAATCAGAAGTGACGATTCGCCTGGTGGATGAAGCCGAAAGCCACGAGCTTAACCTGACCTATCGCGGGAAAGATAAGCCGACCAACGTGCTCTCTTTCCCGTTCGAAGCGCCGCCGGGTATTGAGATGCCGCTGCTGGGCGATCTGATCATCTGCCGCCAGGTGGTTGAGCAGGAAGCCAAAGATCAGCAAAAGCCGCTTGAGGCCCACTGGGCGCACATGGTGGTACACGGCAGCCTGCACCTGTTGGGCTACGATCACATTGAAGATGACGAAGCGGAAGAGATGGAGTCCCTTGAGACAGAGATAATGCTTGCTCTGGGCTATGAGGATCCGTACATTGCCGAGAAAGAATAGTCCGTCACCTGACGGACTCACCTGCCGCCACGAAAGGATAACGCGTGGCGGTAAACGTTGAACTAACAAGAGAACCCTTAACAAACGCCATGAGCGACGACAATTCACACAGTAGCGACACGACAACCAGTAAAAAGGGATTTTTCTCCCTCATTCTGAACCAGCTTTTCCACGGCGAACCCAAAAACCGTGATGAACTGCTGGAGCTGATTCGTGATTCCGGGCAGAACGACCTTATCGACGAAGATACGCGCGAAATGCTCGAAGGGGTGATGGACATTGCCGACCAGCGCGTCCGCGATATCATGATCCCCCGCTCGCAGATGATCACCCTGAAACGTAACCAGACGCTGGACGAGTGCCTCGATGTCATCATCGAATCCGCCCACTCGCGTTTCCCGGTCATTAGCGAAGACAAAGATCACATCGAAGGGATTTTGATGGCGAAAGATCTGCTGCCGTTTATGCGCAGCGATGCCGAAGCCTTCAGCATGGAAAAAGTGTTACGCCAGGCCGTGGTCGTGCCGGAAAGTAAACGTGTGGATCGGATGCTGAAAGAGTTCCGCTCCCAGCGCTACCACATGGCGATTGTTATTGACGAATTTGGTGGCGTCTCCGGCCTGGTCACGATCGAGGACATCCTCGAGCTGATCGTGGGCGAAATCGAAGACGAGTACGACGAAGAAGAGGATATCGACTTCCGTCAGCTTAGCCGCCACACCTGGACCGTGCGTGCGCTGGCCTCTATCGAGGACTTCAACGACGCCTTCGGAACCCACTTCAGCGATGAAGAGGTCGATACCATTGGCGGGCTGGTGATGCAGGCCTTTGGCCACCTCCCGGCGCGCGGAGAGACCGTTGACATCGACGGTTACCAGTTCAAAGTAGCCATGGCCGACAGCCGACGTATTATACAGGTTCACGTCAGAACGCCGGACGACTCACCGGTGCCAAAACTGGAAGATTAATGTAAATGGCATTTGCCCCATTGCTTGAACGCCAGCGCGTCCGTTTGCTGCTGGCGCTGTTACTCGGAGCCAGCGGTACGCTGGCTTTCTCACCTTACGATATCTGGCCTGCGGCCATTCTCTCCCTGATGGGGCTTCAGGGTCTGACCCTGAACCGTCGCCCGGTGCAGGCTGCCGCGATCGGCTACTTCTGGGGGCTGGGGCTGTTTGGCTCAGGCATCAACTGGGTTTACGTCAGCATCGCCCAGTTTGGCGGTATGCCTGGCCCGGTAAACGTCTTCCTGGTGGTGCTGCTCGCCGCGTATCTCTCGCTCTATACCGGCCTGTTCGCCGGCATCCTTTCTCGCCTGTGGCCAAGAACCACCTGGCTGCGCGTTGCCATTGCCGCACCGGTGGTCTGGCAAATCACCGAGTTCCTGCGCGGCTGGGTGTTGACCGGCTTCCCGTGGCTGCAGTTCGGCTACAGCCAGATTGACGGCCCGCTGAAAGGCCTGGCGCCGGTCATGGGCGTGGAAGCCATCAACTTCCTGCTGATGGCAGTGAGCGGCCTGCTGGTATTAGCGCTTGTCACGCGCGGATGGAAGCCGCTGGCTGTGGCGCTGATGCTGTTCGCTCTGCCCTTCCCGCTGCGCTATATCCAGTGGTTCACCCCAGAGCCCGCGCGCGCCATGCAGGTTTCCATGGTGCAGGGAAATATCCCGCAGTCCATGAAGTGGGACGAAAAAGAGCTGCTGAATACGCTGAAGATCTACGCCAACGCCACCGAAGAGGTGATGGGGAAATCGCAGCTGATTATCTGGCCGGAGTCCGCCATTCCCGATCTGGAAATTAACCAGCAGCCGTTCCTCAACATGATGAACGATCTGCTGGTAGCGCGCGGCAGCACGCTAATCACCGGGATCGTCGACGCGCGTCTGAATCAGCAGAACCGCTACGATACCTACAACACCATCATTACCCTCGGCAAAGACAGCGAGTACAGCTACCACTCCACTGACCGGTACAACAAGAACCACCTGGTGCCGTTTGGCGAGTTTGTTCCGCTGGAATCCATTTTGCGCCCGCTGGCCCCGTTCTTTGACCTGCCGATGTCCTCCTTCAGCCGCGGGCCGTACGTTCAGCCCCAGCTGCACGCGCACGGCGCGGCCCTGACGGCGGCCATCTGCTACGAAATTATCCTCGGCGAGCAGGTGCGCGATAACTTCCGCCCGGATACGGACTATCTGCTGACCATCTCTAACGATGCCTGGTTCGGTAAGTCAATCGGCCCGTGGCAGCACTTCCAGATGGCACGCATGCGCGCCCTGGAGCTGGCGCGTCCGCTGCTGCGCAGCACCAACAACGGCATCACCGCCGTGATTGGTCCGCAGGGTGACATTCAGGCGATGATCCCGCAGTTTACCCGTGAGGTGCTGACCGCTAACGTCACGCCAACCACGGGGCTGACGCCCTATGCCCGCACCGGCAACTGGCCGCTGTGGATCCTGACTGCGCTGTTCGGCTTTGGTGCTGTGCTGATGAGCCTGCGTCAGCGTCGTAAATAACCTCCCTTCTGTTGCCGGGTGGCGGCTGCGCCTTACCCGGCCTACATTCAGCATTTCCGTTCCCGTAGGTCGGGTAAGCGTTAGCGCCACCCGACAATCCCTCCCCAGTATTAAATCTGGCACGCCTATTGCTTTGTTTATTTAGGTAAACGCCGTTTGGCTTAACGTGCAACCTTGTCGCACCAGCGTAGATCGTCGGTAGCACCGAAACGGTGCAACGGGAGATTATTGCCTCTGAATGGTGCGGCGCGCTTCGCAAAAATAAACAATAACGCAGCAAAATCTTTACATTAAGCCAGACTAAATGTTAACAAGCTTGCATAACACTGCACTCGCATCGCGCGAGATATAACAACATCACAATGGGTATCAATGCGTCGCTGGCGCTGATAAGAAAGGAGTTGGGTATGCAATTACGTAAACTGGCCACAGCAATGCTGGTTATGGGAATCTCTGCCGGCGTGGTTCACGCTGAAGATGCACCGGCAGCAGGTAGCACTCTCGACAAGATTGCCAAAAACGGCGTCATCGTGGTCGGCCACCGTGAATCCTCTGTTCCGTTCTCGTACTACGACAACACGCAAAAAGTCGTGGGCTATTCACAGGATTACTCCAACGCCATCGTTGAAGCCGTGAAGAAAAAGCTGAACAAACCTGACCTGCAGGTGAAGCTGATCCCCATCACTTCACAGAACCGTATTCCCCTGCTGCAAAACGGCACCTTTGACTTTGAGTGTGGTTCCACCACCAACAACCTCGAGCGTCAGAAACAGGCGGCCTTCTCTGACACCATCTTTGTCGTGGGCACCCGTCTGCTGACGAAGAAAGGTGGCGAAATCAAAGATTTCGCTGACCTGAAAGGCAAAGCGGTCGTGGTGACATCCGGTACCACGTCAGAAGTGCTGCTGCACAAGCTGAACGACGAGAAGAAAATGGATATGCGCATCATCAGCGCGAAAGACCATGGCGACTCCTTCCGTACCCTGGAAAGCGGTCGTGCCGTCGCGTTTATGATGGATGACGCCCTGCTGGCGGGCGAACGTGCAAAAGCGAAGAAACCTGACAACTGGGATATCGTCGGTACCGCGCAGTCGAAAGAAGCCTACGGCTGTATGCTGCGTAAAGACGATCCGCAGTTTAAAAAGCTGATCGATGACACCATCGCCCAGGTGCAGACCTCTGGCGAAGCGGAAAAATGGTTCGACAAGTGGTTCAAGAACCCGATTCCACCAAAAAACCTGAACATGAATTTTGAACTGTCTGACGACATGAAGGCGCTGTTCAAATCTCCAAACGACAAGGCTCTTAACTAATTAGAACAACAGGGGCGGGATCTCCTGCCCTCTCGATTGTCGGGAAGCATGGACAGACTATACGTTGAGTGGTCGTTCCCCACTCAGCACGAAAAATGAGCTTCTCACCAATCTTCGAGGGTAGCGCTGCTACCCTTTTTTTTCTGGAGTTTATTATGTCAATAGACTGGAACTGGGGCATCTTTCTGCAACAAGCCCCGTTCGGCAACACCACCTATCTTGGCTGGCTGTGGAGCGGCTTTCAGGTCACCGTGGCATTATCGATAACGGCGTGGATCATCGCGTTTCTTGTCGGTTCTTTGTTCGGTATTCTGCGCACCGTCCCTAACCGTTTTCTTTCAACACTCGGCACCCTCTATGTGGAACTGTTCCGTAACGTTCCGCTGATCGTGCAGTTCTTTACCTGGTATCTGGTTATCCCGGAACTGCTGCCGGAAAATATTGGCATGTGGTTCAAGTCGGAGCTGGATCCTAACGTGCAGTTCTTTGTCTCCTCCATGATGTGTCTGGGGCTGTTTACCGCTGCGCGCGTTTGCGAGCAGGTGCGTGCCGCTATTCAGTCACTGCCGCGCGGACAAAAAAATGCGGGCCTGGCGATGGGCCTTACCCTGCCACAAACCTACCGCTACGTGCTGCTGCCTAACGCCTACCGCGTTATCGTTCCGCCGATGACCTCCGAGATGATGAACCTGGTGAAGAACTCGGCCATCGCCTCCACAATCGGCCTGGTTGATATGGCCGCGCAGGCGGGCAAGCTGCTGGATTACTCCGCTCACGCGTGGGAATCCTTCACCGCGATCACGCTCGCGTATGTTCTGATTAACGCTTTCATCATGCTGGTGATGAACCTGGTTGAACGCAAAATTCGCCTGCCGGGCAACATGGGGGGCAAATAATGTACGAATTTGACTGGAGTTCTATCGTTCCCTCCATGCCTTATCTGCTGGATGGACTGATGATTACCTTAAAAATCACCGTCATTGCCATCATCGTCGGTATCGTCTGGGGCACCCTGCTGGCCGTTATGCGCCTGTCGAGCTTTAAGCCGCTTGCCTGGTTTGCCACCGCCTACGTTAACGTGTTCCGTTCGATCCCGCTGGTGATGGTGCTGCTGTGGTTTTACCTGATCGTGCCCGGCTTCCTGCAGAACGTGCTGGGGCTGTCGCCGAAAACCGATATCCGTCTGATCTCCGCCATGGTGGCATTCTCCATGTTTGAGGCCGCTTACTACTCGGAGATTATCCGCGCGGGCATTCAGAGCATCTCCCGCGGGCAGTCCAGCGCCGCGCTGGCGCTGGGGATGACGCACTGGCAGTCCATGCAGCTCATTATTCTGCCGCAGGCGTTTCGCGCCATGGTTCCGCTCCTGCTGACCCAGGGTATCGTACTGTTCCAGGATACTTCGCTGGTCTACGTGCTGAGCCTGGCAGACTTCTTCCGTACCGCGTCAACCATCGGTGAGCGTGACGGTACGCAGGTCGAGATGGTGCTCTTTGCGGGTGCGGTCTACTTTGTGATTAGTTTAAGCGCGTCGCTGTTGGTCAGCTGGCTGAAGAAAAGGACGGTATAATGATTTCCCTGAAAAATGTTTCTAAATGGTATGGGCACTTTCAGGTGCTGACCGACTGCTCTACCGAAGTGAAGAAAGGCGACGTGGTGGTGGTGTGCGGGCCGTCCGGCTCCGGTAAATCGACGCTGATCAAAACCGTTAACGGGCTGGAGCCGGTGCAGCAGGGTGAGATCGTCGTCAACGGCACCAAGGTTAACGACAAGAAAACTAACCTCGCCCAGCTTCGCTCTCACGTGGGGATGGTGTTCCAGCATTTTGAGCTGTTCCCTCACCTCTCCATTATTGAGAACCTCACGCTGGCGCAGGTAAAAGTGCTTAAGCGCGATAAAAAAGCGTCGCGCGAGAAAGGCCTGAAGCTTCTGGAACGCGTTGGGCTTTCGGCGCATGCCGATAAGTTCCCGGCGCAGCTGTCCGGCGGCCAGCAGCAGCGTGTGGCGATCGCCCGCGCGCTGTGCATGGATCCGGTGGCGATGCTGTTCGATGAGCCCACGTCGGCGCTCGATCCGGAGATGATCAACGAAGTGCTGGACGTAATGGTCGAGCTGGCGCACGAAGGGATGACGATGATGGTAGTGACCCACGAAATGGGCTTTGCCCGTAAGGTAGCCAACCGCGTGATCTTTATGGATGAAGGGAAGATCGTCGAAGACTCGCCGAAAGAAGAGTTCTTCGCTAACCCGAAATCCGAGCGTGCGAAAGATTTCCTCGCCAAAATCCTGCATTAATCTTCCCGGTGCGCAATCTGCGGATTGCGCACTGCTTCACGCTTTAGCGCTCTTCATCTATTCGGCGTCACATTGCAGCGTTAACCTTGTCACAAAATAACGCTATGAATGGAGAACGCTATGGCACAGCCTATTATTCTCGATTGCGATCCGGGTCATGATGACGCGATCGCGCTCGTTCTTGCACTTGCCTCCCCTGAACTCGACGTCAAAGCCGTCACCTCGTCTGCCGGAAACCAGACGCCGGATAAAACCCTGCGTAACGTTTTGCGCATGCTCACCCTGCTCAATCGCTCCGATATTCCCGTCGCCGGCGGGGCCGTGAAGCCGCTGATGCGCGAGCTGATCATTGCCGACAGCGTTCATGGTGAAAGCGGGCTGGACGGTCCGGCGCTGCCGGAGCCAGGCTTTGCGCCGCAAAACTGTACCGCCGTGGAGCTGATGGCGAAGGTGCTGCGCGAGAGCGCGGAGCCCGTTACGCTGGTGGCGACCGGACCACAAACCAACGTGGCGCTGCTGCTGAACGCCCATCCTGAGCTGCACGCTAAAATTGCGCGCATCGTCATCATGGGCGGCGCGATGGGGCTGGGGAACTGGACGCCAGCGGCGGAGTTCAACATTTTCGTGGACCCGGAAGCCGCTGAGATGGTCTTCCAGTCCGGCTTACCGATTGTCATGGCGGGTCTGGACGTTACCCACCGCGCGCAGATTATGGCGGACGATATTGAACGTTTTCGCGCCGTCGGCAACCCGGTTTCGACAACCGTGGCTGAGCTGCTCGACTTTTTTATGGAGTACCATAAGGCTGAGAAATGGGGCTTCCACGGCGCGCCGCTGCACGATCCGTGTACGATTGCCTGGCTACTGAGACCGGAAATGTTTACTACCGTGGACAGATGGGTGGGCGTTGAGACGCAGGGGAAATACACCCAGGGCATGACGGTGGTGGACTACTATTCGCTGACGGGGAATAAGCCGAATACGACGGTGATGGTGGATATCGACCGGGAGGCGTTTGTGGATTTGCTGGCGGAGAGACTGGCTTACTATAGTGCGAGTGCGGCCTGATGCCCTCACCCCGGCACTCTCCCACAGGGCTGAGGGTTCCCCAGTAATTTTTTTACCTGAAGCGACTTATTTAGCATCAGGATTATGAATGCCTTACAACAATGACCTGGTCCGGCTGTAAATCGCCGAAGCGTTTCCTGCAGGCCGGGGCGAGGCGCAGGGATGCGCCGAGAGGGCGTGGCCTGCAGGGATGCAGGCTCATGCCCGACCCGATAGCCTGAAGGAATAAGCTGAGGGCACCGCGAAGCGGCGATTTACCGCCGGGAGCCCGGGTCGCCAGGGTGGTGGCGATTGAGCCACCCTGGCACGTTCACCAGTCATGTCGTTACAGAGTAGCAAGGAACATAAAGTGAACGGAATGACCTCCACAGCCGTATGTTCCCCCTCACCCCAGCCCTCTCCCTCAATGGAGAGGGGGCCGACTGTACTGGCATTATTTTGTGGGGATCCCTCAACCCACAGGGAGAGGGCGAAAACCTGCACTTTTACCTATGGCTCAAACGGCCGACGCTGGAACTGATCGTGCCCGCATTTCGGACACAGCGGCAGGACATCCGGCGTGTACACCGCAATATGGTGGTGACATTTCTCGCACACCAGATTTCCCAGCCCGACCACCTCACCGCTGTGATACACGCCGTGATGGTTCAAATCCTGAAAGACCTCGCGCCACTCCAGCTGCGTTTTATCCGTGATATCGGCGAGTTCCTGCCACAGGCTCTCTTTAATCACCCGCATGAAAACGCTGTCCGTGACCTCCTCCTGACTCTCCTGGTAACTGCGCGCGAACTCTTCCAGATCGCGACGCACGGCGCGCGTCACCTCTTCCACTTCGGTTCGCGTTAACTCACCCGTTTGCGTCACGCGGGCACGCGCCTGCTCCACCAGCGCGTCGATATCGCGCTCGCCGTTACGCAGCCGTTCCGTCAGTGTCGCCACCAGTTCACGGTAAAATTGAGCAACCTTGTTCATCATTTTGCCTCCCGGGTCAGTAACTATTTCTAATAATAGACCTTATTTCATCACCGCTTTGTCAGGTGAAGCACAGACCGGGTAAATTCCTGCAAAGCGCATTTGTGCGAAAGGCTGTTTTGACGCGGGCGTTTGGGCTATGCTATGCGGATCTGAATTACCACATCCATTGGCTACATTTGTAGCTGTATTGAAAACAGGACCACTGGCTGCCATGCAAGAGCAATACCGCCCGGAAGAGATAGAATCAAAAGTCCAGCAACACTGGGACGAGAAGCGCACCTTTGAAGTAACCGAAGACGAGAGCAAAGAGAAGTATTACTGCCTGTCGATGCTTCCCTATCCTTCTGGTCGACTACACATGGGCCACGTGCGCAACTACACCATCGGTGATGTGATTGCGCGCTACCAGCGCATGCTGGGTAAAAACGTCCTACAGCCTATCGGCTGGGACGCGTTTGGTCTGCCTGCGGAAGGTGCTGCGGTCAAAAACAATACCGCTCCGGCGCCGTGGACGTACGACAACATCGCGTACATGAAAAACCAGCTCAAAATGCTGGGCTTTGGCTATGACTGGAGCCGCGAGCTGGCAACCTGTACCCCGGAATACTACCGCTGGGAACAGAAATTCTTCACCGAGCTGTACAAAAAAGGCCTGGTGTACAAGAAGACCTCTGCCGTTAACTGGTGTCCGAATGACCAGACCGTTCTCGCGAACGAACAGGTTATCGACGGCTGCTGCTGGCGCTGCGACACAAAAGTTGAGCGTAAAGAGATCCCACAGTGGTTTATCAAAATCACCGCTTACGCGGACGAGCTGCTGAACGATCTGGATAAGCTGGACCACTGGCCAGATACCGTTAAGACCATGCAGCGCAACTGGATCGGCCGTTCTGAAGGCGTGGAAATTACCTTCAACGTTGAGAACCACGACCAGACCCTGACCGTCTACACTACCCGTCCGGACACCTTCATGGGCGCGACCTACCTGGCGGTGGCCGCAGGTCACCCGCTGGCGCAGAAAGCGGCGGAGAACAATCCGGAACTGGCTTCCTTCATTGACGAGTGCCGCAACACCAAAGTGGCCGAAGCCGATATGGCGACGATGGAGAAAAAAGGGGTTGATACCGGCTTTAAAGCCATTCACCCGTTGACGGGCGAAGCAATCCCCGTCTGGGCCGCCAACTTCGTACTGATGGAGTACGGCACAGGCGCCGTGATGGCCGTTCCGGGTCACGACCAGCGCGACTACGAATTTGCCACCAAATATGGCCTGACCATCAAGCCGGTTATCCTGGCGGCTGACGGTTCTGAACCAGACCTGTCTGAGCAGGCGCTGACTGAAAAAGGCACCCTGTTTAACTCCGGTGAATTCAGCGGCCTGAGCTTCGAAGAGGGCTTCAACGCCATCGCCGATAAGCTGGCGTCTCTGGGCGTGGGCGAGCGTAAAGTTAACTTCCGTCTGCGCGACTGGGGCGTTTCCCGTCAGCGTTACTGGGGTGCGCCAATTCCAATGGTGACGCTGGAAGATGGCACCGTGATGCCAACGCCAGAAGATCAGCTCCCGGTGATCCTACCGGAAGACGTGGTCATGGACGGTATCACCAGCCCTATCAAGGCCGATCCTGAGTGGGCAAAAACCACCGTTAACGGTCAGCCTGCGCTGCGTGAAACCGATACCTTTGACACCTTTATGGAGTCATCCTGGTACTATGCGCGCTACACCTGCCCGCAGTATCAGGACGGCATGCTGGATTCTAAAGCGGCGAACTACTGGCTGCCGGTAGATATCTACATCGGCGGCATCGAGCACGCCATCATGCACCTGCTCTACTTCCGCTTCTTCCATAAGCTGATGCGCGATGCGGGCATGGTGAACTCTGATGAACCGGCCAAACAGCTGCTGTGTCAGGGCATGGTGCTGGCGGATGCCTTCTACTACGTTGGTGCCAACGGCGAGCGTAACTGGGTTTCTCCGGTTGATGCGATCGTTGAGCGCGATGAGAAGGGCCGTATCGTTAAGGCGAAAGACGCCGAAGGTCATGAACTGGTTTACACCGGCATGAGCAAGATGTCCAAGTCGAAAAACAACGGTATCGACCCGCAGGTGATGGTTGAGCGCTACGGTGCAGATACCGTGCGTCTGTTCATGATGTTTGCCTCTCCGGCGGATATGACCCTTGAGTGGCAGGAATCCGGCGTTGAAGGCGCGAACCGCTTCCTGAAACGCGTCTGGAAACTGGTTTACGAACATACCGCCCAGGGCGATGCTCCGGCGCTGAACGCCGCTGCGCTGACTGAAGATCAGCAGGCGCTGCGTCGCGATGTTCATAAAACGATTGCGAAAGTGACCGATGATATTGGTCGTCGTCAGACCTTCAATACCGCAATTGCGGCTATTATGGAACTGATGAACAAGCTGGCGAAAGCCCCGCAGGACGGCGAGCAGGATCGTGCCTTAATGCGTGAAGCACTGCTGGCCGTTGTTCGCATGCTGAACCCGTTCACGCCGCACGTGAGCTTTACCCTGTGGCAGGAGCTGAAAGGCGAAGGCGATATCGACAACGCGCCGTGGCCGCAGGCTGACGAAGCCGCAATGGTGGAAAACACCACGCTGGTTGTGGTGCAGGTAAACGGCAAAGTTCGCGGTAAAATTACCGTGGCGGTCGATGCAACCGAAGAACAGGTTCGCGAGCGCGCAGGCCAGGAACCTCTGGTCGCAAAATATCTTGAGGGCGTTACCGTACGTAAAGCGATCTACGTACCGGGCAAATTGCTCAATCTGGTCGTTGGCTAAGCGCGGGAGGAAACGTGCGACAACTGGCAACAATACTCTTATCTCTGGCGGTGCTTGTCACCGCTGGCTGTGGCTGGCACCTGCGCAATACCACGGCGGTGCCCGCTGAGATGAAAACGATGATGTTCGACTCATCCGATCCGAATGGTCCACTCAGCCGGGCAATTCGCAATCAGCTGCGTCTGAACGGCGTTGAGCTTGTTGAAAAACAAACGCTGCGTCAGGATGTACCGTCTCTGCGTATTACAGGAAGCGGTCTGTCGAGAGATACAGCGTCAATCTTCCAGGATGGCCGTACCGCAGAGTATCAGATGGTGTTGACGGTCAACGCGGCAGTTCTGATCCCGGGTAAAGACATCTATCCGATCAGCACGAAAGTGTACCGTTCGTTCTTCGATAACCCGCAGACGGCGCTGGCAAAAGATGCCGAACAGCAGATTATCATCAACGAAATGTACGACAAGGCAGCGGAACAGCTGATCCGCAAGCTGCCGAGTATTGCGGCATCAACCAAACAAGGATCTGACATTGTTGAAAAACCGGTTGCTGGCACGCTTCCTGCTGCTACCTCTCTGGGTAAATGATGATCAGGCTGTATCCTGAACAACTCCGCGCGCAGCTCAATGAAGGGCTGCGCGCGGCGTATCTGCTTCTTGGAAACGATCCGCTATTGCTTCAGGAAAGCCTGGATGCCGTGCGGCACGCCGCCGCCGCGCAGGGCTTCGATGAACACCACACCGTCCAGCTGGACAACAACACCGACTGGAACGCCCTCTTCTCGCTTTGTCAGGCGATGAGCCTGTTCGCATCGCGCCAGACGATTCAGATCCTGCTGCCGGACAGCGGTCCTAACGCGGCGATGAATGAGCAGCTCGCCACGCTGGTCAGCCTGCTGCACAGCGATCTGCTGTTAATCGTGCGTGGCAACAAGCTCACCAAAGCGCAGGAAAACGCGGCGTGGTTTACCCAGCTCGCGACGCACGCGGTGCTGGTCACCTGTCAGACGCCCGAGCAGGCGCATCTGCCTAAATGGGTAGCCGCGAGAGCGAAGCAGCACAACCTTCAGCTGGATGACGCGGCGAATCAGCTGCTCTGCTACTGCTATGAAGGTAACCTGCTGGCCCTGGCGCAGGCGCTGGACAGACTTTCCCTGCTCTGGCCGGACGGCAAGCTGACCTTGCCGCGCGTCGAGCAGGCCGTTAACGATGCGGCGCACTTCACGCCGTTCCACTGGGTGGACGCGCTGCTGTCTGCAAAAAGCAAACGCGCCCTGCATATTTTGCAACAGCTGCGCCTTGAAGGGAGCGAACCCGTTATTCTGCTGCGCACGCTGCAGCGCGAATTACTGCTGCTGATTACGCTCAAGCGTCAGTCTGCCCATACGCCGCTGCGTTCGCTGTTTGATAAACACCGCGTGTGGCAAAACCGCCGCGCAATGACCACCGAGGCCGTCAACCGCCTGAGTCATGAACAGCTTCGTCAGGCGGTACAGCTTCTGATGCGCGCTGAGCTCACGCTAAAGCAGGATTACGGCCAGTCGGTCTGGGCGGAACTGGAAAGCCTTTCACTGCTGCTCTGCCACAAGGCGCTGGCAGACGTTTTTATTGATGGATAGTATGCACTCTTTACAGGCCCTGTATGGCGGCACCTTCGACCCGGTACACTACGGGCATCTGAAGCCGGTTGAAATTCTGGCAAATCTGATTGGTCTTCAGCGCGTCACCATCATGCCCAATAATGTCCCCCCCCATCGCCCGCAGCCCGAGGCAACCAGCGAGCAGCGAAAAGAGATGCTCGCCCTGGCCATCGCCGACAAGCCTCTTTTCCGGCTGGACGAGCGAGAGCTGCGTCGCGACACGCCCTCCTGGACGTCTCAGACGCTTCAGGAATGGCGCGCAGAACAGGGACCAGACCAGCCGCTGGCCTTTATCATCGGCCAGGATTCCCTGCTGAACTTCCCCACGTGGCATCGGTATGAAACCATTCTGGAGAACAGCCATCTGCTCGTCTGCCGCCGTCCGGGCTATCCGCTGACCATGCGCGAAGCGCAGTACCAGCAGTGGCTGGAAGATCATCTCACCGATAACGTAGAAGACCTCCACAGTCAGCCAGCCGGGAAAATCTATCTGGCGGAAACGCCGTGGTTCGATATCTCTGCGACCCTCATTCGCGAGCGCTTACAGCAGGGTCTGGAATGTGACGATCTGCTGCCAGGCGCGGTGCTGGCCTATATCCATAGTCACGGTTTGTATCAGAAAAGCGCAGATGAATAGCCGGAGGGCATAAAAAGCGGCTTATTGTTTCTCCTGCCTTGACAGGGTAAGCCATACTGTTATTCTCCGCTGCCAGACTTTCCCGCCAGTCATTGCTTTACAGAAATTGTTTTACAAAAATGGCGATGCAATCTCAGGCGGAGGGTGGGATGATACCCGCCTTCTAAAGCCCGGCCGGAGACATTTGTCCCGACAGAGGCGTGAGTTCAGGTATACTGTCTGGCTACGAATTCAACGTTTTACAATCTCATTCACCCCAGGGGGAAAACTTGCAGGGTAAAGCACTCCAGGATTTTGTTATTGACAAAATTGATGACCTGAAAGGTCAGGACATCATCGCTATCGACGTTAAGGGTAAATCCAGTATTACCGACTGCATGATCATCTGCACCGGTACTTCGACGCGTCATGTTGTTTCAATTGCCGACCACGTGGTTCAGGAATCCCGTGCAGCGGGGCTGTTGCCGCTGGGTGTTGAAGGTGAAGCGACGGCTGACTGGGTGGTTGTCGACCTCGGCGATGTGATTGTCCACGTTATGCAGGACGAGAGCCGTCGCCTGTATGAGCTGGAAAAACTCTGGGGTTAATGCGTGAAGTTGCAGCTGGTCGCCGTCGGCACCAAAATGCCGGACTGGGTACAAACCGGTTTTACTGAATATCTGCGTCGTTTTCCAAAAGACATGCCGTTCGAACTGGTGGAGATCCCCGCCGGAAAGCGCGGCAAGAACGCGGATATCAAACGTATTCTCGATAAAGAGGGCGAGCTGATGCTGGCTGCCGCAGGCAAAAACCGCATCGTCACCCTCGATATTCCAGGAAAACCCTGGGATACGCCGCAGCTGGCGCACGAACTGGAGCGCTGGAAGCAGGATGGCCGTGACGTCAGTCTGTTGATTGGCGGACCAGAAGGGTTATCCCCGGCCTGCAAAGCGGCGGCTGAACAAAGTTGGTCCCTCTCCGCGCTGACGCTTCCCCACCCGCTCGTAAGGGTACTGGTGGCAGAAAGCCTGTATCGCGCGTGGAGCATTACTACCAACCACCCCTATCACCGCGAGTAATGACTGACCAGGGTAGATTAAGCAGCGGATGAAACTACAGAATTCTTTTCGCGACTATACGGCTGAGTCCGCGCTGTTTGTGCGCCGGGCGCTGGTCGCCTTTACCGGGATTTTGCTGCTTACCGGCGTGCTGATCGCCAACCTTTATAATCTGCAAATTGTCCGCTTCACCGACTACCAGACGCGTTCAAACGAAAACCGTATTAAGCTGGTGCCTATCGCACCCAGCCGCGGAATTATCTACGATCGTAACGGCACCCCGCTGGCGTTAAACCGCACCATCTATCAAATCGAGATGATGCCGGAAAAAGTCGATAACGTTCAGGATACGCTGGAAGCGCTCAAAAGCGTTGTCGACCTTAACGATGACGACATCGCCGCCTTCAAAAAAGAGCGCGCTCGCTCTCACCGCTTTACCTCCATTCCGGTTAAAACCAATCTGACGGAAGTCCAGGTGGCCCGCTTTGCGGTGAACCAGTACCGCTTCCCCGGCGTGGAAGTAAAAGGATATAAGCGTCGCTACTACCCCTACGGCTCCGCGCTGACGCATGTCATTGGCTACGTCTCCAAGATTAACGACAAAGACGTCGATCGCCTTGATAAAGACGGCAAGCTGGCCAACTACGCGGCGACGCACGATATCGGTAAGCTGGGCATTGAGCGTTACTACGAGGATGTTCTGCACGGGCAAACGGGCTATGAAGAGGTTGAGGTTAACAACCGTGGCCGCGTGATCCGCCAGCTGAAAGAAGTGCCGCCTCAGGCGGGGCATG
Organism: Enterobacter sp. 01-M-03-SI-ECC; assembly: GCF_047530215.1. Taxonomy (NCBI): domain Bacteria; kingdom Pseudomonadati; phylum Pseudomonadota; class Gammaproteobacteria; order Enterobacterales; family Enterobacteriaceae; genus Enterobacter; species Enterobacter sp. 01-M-03-SI-ECC. Next base: position 115,552 of record NZ_JBLKDA010000004.1, on the reverse strand, counting down.
ACGTCTATCTGACGCTCGACCTTAAGCTACAGCAGTATATCGAAACCCTGCTGGCGGGCAGCCGTGCAGCCGTGGTGGTCACCGATCCTCGAACCGGCGGCATCCTGGCCATGGTCTCTATGCCAAGCTATGACCCAAACCTCTTCGTTGACGGTATTTCCAGTAAAGACTATTCCGGCCTGCTGAATGACCCGAACACGCCGCTGGTAAACCGCGCGACGCAAGGGGTTTACCCGCCTGCATCAACGGTTAAGCCGTACGTGGCGGTCTCTGCGCTGAGTGCCGGCGTTATCAACCGTAATACCAGCCTGTTTGACCCGGGCTGGTGGCAGCTGCCAGGTTCCGATAAGCGCTACCGCGACTGGAAAAAATGGGGCCACGGTCATCTGAACGTCACCAAATCGCTGGAGGAGTCTGCGGATACCTTCTTCTATCAGGTGGCATATGACATGGGTATCGACCGCCTGTCAGAGTGGATGAGTAAATTCGGCTACGGGCATTACACCGGCGTTGACCTTTCAGAAGAACGTTCAGGCAACATGCCAACGCGCGAATGGAAGCTGAAGCGCTTTAAGAAACCGTGGTACCAGGGTGACACCATTCCGGTCGGTATCGGCCAGGGCTACTGGACGGCAACGCCGCTGCAGATGAACAAAGCCATGATGATCCTCATCAATGACGGCGTGGTGAAAGTGCCCCATCTGCTGCAAAGCACGGTTGAAGACGGCAAAAAAGTGCCGTGGAACCAGCCGCACGAGGCCCCCGTGGGTGACATTCATTCCGGCTTCTGGGAAATTGCGAAAGACGGTATGTACGGCGTGGCAAACCGTCCGAACGGGACCGCGCATAAGTACTTCGCCGGTACGCCGTATAAAGTGGCCGCGAAATCCGGTACTGCGCAGGTGTTTGGTCTGAAAGCCAACGAAACCTATAACGCGCACCGCATTGCTGAACGTCTGCGTGACCATAAGCTGATGACGGCGTTTGCCCCTTATGATAACCCGCAGGTCGCGGTGGCGATGATTCTGGAGAACGGCGGTGCCGGGCCAGCGGTCGGGACCATCATGCGCCAGATCCTTGACCACATTATGCTGGGTGATAACAACACCGAACTGCCGGCTGAAAACCCGGCCGCCGCTGCGGCGGAGGACCAATAATCATGACGGATAATCCAAATAAAAAATCGCTGTGGGATAAAATCCACATCGACCCAGCCATGCTGCTGATCCTGCTGGCGCTGCTGGTTTACAGCGCCCTGGTTATCTGGAGCGCCAGCGGCCAGGACATCGGGATGATGGAGCGTAAGATCGGACAGATCGCGATGGGTCTGATCATTATGGTGGTGATGGCGCAAATCCCGCCGCGCGTCTACGAAGGCTGGGCGCCCTACCTCTACATCTTCTGTATTATTTTGCTGGTTGCGGTAGATGCGTTTGGCGCTATTTCAAAAGGGGCGCAGCGCTGGCTGGATCTGGGTATTGTCCGCTTCCAGCCCTCGGAGATTGCCAAAATCGCCGTTCCACTGATGGTGGCGCGCTTTATCAACCGCGACGTCTGTCCGCCGTCGCTAAAAAATACCGCCATCGCGCTGGTGCTCATTTTCCTGCCGACGCTGCTGGTTGCGGCGCAGCCTGACCTTGGCACCTCAATCCTTATCGCCCTCTCCGGCCTGTTTGTCCTCTTCCTGTCGGGCCTGAGCTGGCGCCTGATAGGTATCGCGGTGGTGCTGATTGCGGCGTTCATCCCTATCCTCTGGTTCTTCCTGATGCATGATTACCAGCGCCAGCGCGTCATGATGCTGCTCGATCCGGAAACCGATCCGCTCGGCGCGGGCTATCATATTATTCAGTCCAAGATTGCGATTGGCTCCGGCGGGCTGCGCGGTAAGGGCTGGCTGCACGGCACGCAGTCGCAGCTGGAATTTTTACCGGAACGCCATACCGACTTTATCTTTGCCGTACTGGCGGAAGAGCTGGGGCTGGTGGGCATCCTGATACTCCTGGCGCTGTACGTCCTGCTGATCATGCGGGGATTGTGGATTGCCGCACGCGCGCAAACCACCTTTGGTCGCGTCATGGCGGGCGGGTTGATGCTGATTTTATTCGTTTATGTCTTCGTAAATATTGGTATGGTGAGTGGTATTCTGCCGGTGGTAGGCGTACCGCTGCCGCTGGTGAGTTACGGAGGCTCGGCACTGATCGTGTTGATGGCCGGGTTTGGTATCGTGATGTCGATCCATACCCACAGAAAAATGTTGTCAAAAAGCGTATAAAAATAAGGGGATCGGAATGCGTAAGCAGTGGCTGGGGATCTGCATTGCGGCAAGTTTACTTGCGGCCTGCACAAGTGATGATGGTCAGCAACAGGCAACCGTCGCGCCGCCGCAGCCTGCGGTGTGTAATGGCCCGATCGTTGAAATCAGCGGTGCCGATCCCGTTTATGAACCGCTGAATGCCAGTGCCAATCAGGATTACGAGCGCGACGGCAAAAGCTACAAAATTGTTCAGGACCCTTCCCGTTTCAGTCAGGCGGGCTTTGCCGCCATTTATGACGCCGAGCCGGGCAGTAACCTGACGGCCTCCGGGGAAGCATTCGACCCCATGCAGCTGACGGCGGCACATCCGACGCTGCCGATTCCGAGCTACGCCCGCATCACCAACCTGGCGAATGGCCGCATGATCGTCGTGCGTATCAACGACCGCGGTCCTTACGGGAATGACCGGGTGATCTCCCTGTCGCGCGCGTCCGCCGATCGCCTGAACACCTCGAACAACACCAAAGTCCGCATTGACCCGATTATCGTCGCGCAGGACGGCTCTCTCTCCGGGCCGGGTACCGCGTGTACGACGGTAGCGAAGCAGACCTATGCCCTTCCCGACCGCCCAAATCTTGACGGCGGAATGGGCAGCGTTTCATCGCCAGCCGAGCCTGCTCAGCCGGGGGGAGAAATACGACCAATCAGCAACGACACGCTGCAAAGCGACGATTCAATGGGCGCGCCGGTAAAGAGCAGCGGCTTTCTTGGCGCACCGACGACCCTAGCCTCGGGCGTGCTGGAAGGCAGTGAGCCTGCGCCAGCCCCTGCGCCGGTTGCTGCGCCAGCGATCCAATCGGCTCCCGTAACGGCGCCCGCAGCTACGCCAGGTGCGGCGGTGACAGCGCCGGCAGCGGCCAGCGGCAGCTATGTAGTTCAGGTCGGCGCAGTAAGCGATCAGGCTCGGGCCAAACAGTATCAGCAGCGTCTGAGCCAGCAGTTTGGCGTACCCGGACGCGTTGAGCAGAACGGCGCGGTCTGGCGTATTCAGATGGGGCCGTTTGCCAGCAAACCGCAGGCTGCGTCCCTGCAGCAGCGCCTGCAGAATGAAGCTCAGCTTCAGTCATTTATCGCTGTTGCGAAATAATTAACCGGCGGTATCCGAATTGTCAGTTTGTGTAAAATACATTCACAAACTCATGCTTAAAGTCGGATGCCTGCCTGAATAGCATTTGCTATAGTAAGGCACTTTTTTTAATTCCATCACGGATGTCGTAGTTCTGACCATGAAGACCACTTTTTCTGCTCGTTTTGTGCAGCGCATGGCGCTGACCACGGCCCTTTGCGCGGCTGCGCTCTCTGCAGCTCACGCCGATGACCTGAATATCAAGACCATGATCCCTGGCGTTCCGCAAATCGACGCGGAATCCTACATCCTGATCGATTACAACTCTGGCAAAGTGCTGGCAGAACAGAATGCCGATGCCCGCCGTGACCCGGCCAGCCTGACCAAAATGATGACCAGCTACGTTATCGGCCAGGCGATGAAGGCAGGTAAATTTAAAGAATCGGATCTCGTCACCATCGGCAACGATGCGTGGGCAACCGGGAACCCGGTTTTCAAAGGTTCCTCGCTGATGTTCCTGAAGCCGGGTATGCAGGTTCCTGTTTCCCAGCTGATTCGCGGTATCAACCTGCAGTCGGGTAACGATGCCTGCGTGGCGATGGCCGATTTCGCCGCCGGTAGCCAGGATGCCTTCGTGGGTCTGATGAACAGCTACGTGAACGCGCTCGGTCTGAAAAATAGCCATTTCCAGACCGTACACGGCCTGGATGCAGACGGTCAGTACAGCTCCGCGCGCGACATGGCGCTGATTGGTCAGGCGCTGATCCGTGATGTTCCTAATGAATACTCTATCTACAAAGAGAAAGAGTTCACCTTCAACGGCATTCGTCAAACCAACCGTAACGGCCTGCTGTGGGATAACAGCCTGAACGTCGACGGCATTAAAACTGGCCACACCGATAAAGCGGGCTACAACCTGGTGGCCTCTGCCACTGAAGGTCAGATGCGCCTGATCTCTGCCGTGATGGGCGGCCGCACCTTTAAAGGGCGTGAGACAGAAAGCAAAAAGCTGCTGACCTGGGGCTTCCGTTTCTTCGAAACCGTGAATCCACTGAAAGCAGGCAAAGAGTTTGCGTCTGAACCCGTCTGGTTCGGCGACAACGACCGTGCTTCTCTCGGCGTTGACAAAGACCTTTACCTGACCATTCCGCGCGGTCGTATGAAGGATCTGAAAGCCAGCTACGTGCTTAACAGCACCGAGCTGCACGCTCCGCTGCAGAAAAACCAGGTTGTGGGCACCATCAACTTCCAGCTGGATGGTAAAACAATCGATCAGCGTCCGCTGGTGGTTCTGCAAGAAATTCCTGAAGGAAATTTCTTCGGCAAAATCATTGATTACATTAAATTGATGTTCCACCACTGGTTTGGTTAAAAATCGAACACTTGAAAGTGTGATTTTGATCCCCATATACTAAGTATCCTGATAACTCCCACCTGACGTGGGAGTTATTATTTTTTGACGTTACGCCGGAGCTGACATGAAAACCAAACTTAACGAACTGCTTGAATTCCCTACCCCATTTACCTACAAAGTAATGGGTCTGGCGAAACCTGAGCTGGTTGATCAGGTGGTTGAAGTGGTACAGCGCCATGCGCCGGGTGACTACTCTCCGTCAGTAAAACCAAGCAGCAAGGGCAACTACCACTCGGTTTCTATTACCATCACTGCGACACACATTGAGCAGGTTGAGACGCTGTACGAAGAGCTCGGCAATATCGAAATTGTTCGCATGGTGCTGTAGTCCCTTTGCGGTTACCCGGTTTGCCGGGTAACCCCTCTCCCCGCTGTGATATACTCCCCCCACACTTTTGTCCCTCGTCTTCGGAGACGCAGTTTTGTATCAGGATAAAATTCTGGTCCGTCACCTCGGGCTGCAACCTTATGAGCCTGTCTCCCAGGCCATGCATGACTTCACCGATTCACGCGATGACAGCACCCCAGATGAGATTTGGCTGGTCGAACACCTGCCGGTCTTTACGCAGGGTCAGGCCGGTAAAGCGGAACACCTGCTGATGACGGGAGATATCCCGGTTATCCAGAGCGATCGCGGTGGTCAGGTGACTTATCATGGGCCCGGACAGCAGGTGATGTACGTCCTGCTTAATCTGAAACGCCGAAAGCTGGGCGTGCGAGAGCTGGTCACCCTGCTGGAACAGACTGTCGTCAACACGCTGGCGGAGTATGGCATTGACGCGCACCCGCGAGCCGATGCGCCGGGCGTCTACGTTGGGGAAATGAAGATCTGCTCCCTGGGGCTACGTATCCGTAAGGGCTGCTCATTCCATGGTCTGGCATTGAATATTAATATGGATCTCGCGCCTTTCCAGCGCATAAACCCCTGCGGCTACGCCGGCATGGAAATGACGCAAATGTGCCAGTGGGTTAACACCGCTACGCCTGAAAATATTCGTCCCGTGCTCTTGAAGAACGTGTTAGCGCTACTTAACAATCCCCCGCACGAATATATCCCTGCTTAATATATCGTACAACAGGGCTCGATAATTTGACGGGCCACTGTTTATTTACCGTTTTTGCACTTTACAATAATCCACAGATTCTATATTTTCGAAGCGCCCGAATATTACCGCTACATATTATTTAGCCTCCAGCAAGCACAGCAAACACGGCATAAGTAACGTGAGCAATTATCACACAAGTGTTTGCTTTTGATATACAAGTGAAACAAAACCAACACTTTACGAATCTCTACAAGCATAATAAATAAATTCAACTATCATTCATATTGTGAATGTATACGGAGTGAAAGCGTGGAGTATAATAATTTACCAGCCAAACGACTGAATGAACCTGGTGGCGAAGACAAGCCGCAAATTTTTCGGACTTTACGTAATATTGATCTCAATTTACTGACTATTTTTGAGGCAGTATATGTCCATAAGGGTATCGTTAACGCTGCGAAAATTCTTAATCTCACGCCTTCTGCAATAAGCCAGTCAATCCAGAAGCTACGCGCTATATTTCCTGACCCATTATTTATCCGTAAGGGCCAGGGGGTCACGCCGACGGCTTACGCCACCCATCTCCATGAGTATATCAGCCAGGGGCTGGAGTCGATTCTTGGCGCCCTGGATTTAACCGGAAGCTATGACAAGCAGAGAACCATCACCATCGGCTGCTCCCCGTCTGTGGGTGTGCTGGTGATGCCGGCGATCTTTAAGGCCGTAAAAGAGCATGCGCCACAGCTCCTGCTTCGCAATGTGCCTCTCAATGAACCTGACATTCAGCTTGCCCAGTTCCAGACGGATCTGATCATAGAAAGCGGCAGCTTCAGTGCCAGAGCGCTGGGGCAAAATGTGCTCTATGCTGATAACCTGGTGCTGGTTTGCCGCCAGCAGCATCCGGTTCTTAGCGAACCGTTGAACATCGAAAACCTGCGCAACTACGACCACTCGTCCTTCATGACCGAAGGGCAGTCTAACCATGCCCTGCGTCAGCGTATTGATGAAATTTTCCCGGAACGGCAGATCAGCTTTAGCAGTTACAATATGTTTACGACTGCATCCCTGATCGGCAGCAGCGACATGCTGTGCGTCATGCCATCACGCCTCTACAGCCTGCTACGAAAATGCTGGCCGCTGGAGAGTATTCCGCTTAGTCAGCTTAATGCGGAATCTATCGAGATTTCACTGCATTATAACAAGCTGAGCTTGCGCGACCCGGTCCTGGAAAACGTCATCCGCATTATCCGTCAGGCCTTCTGACAGGTTCAGCCAGCACACGTCCCTGCAACACGCAGGGAAAAAGGCACAAAACAACAACTATTTTACAAATTGGCGATCTGGCAGGCTGCTTTAACGACCGTTTCAATGATATACTGCCTGTCGTTCGTTCAAAAATAGTTGATAAATACAACATTCCCTTGAATTGAAACGCTTTCCTTCGATATTCGCAACTGGAACACGCACGCTATGAGTAAACCCATTGTGATGGAACGCGGTGTTAAATACCGCGATGCCGATAAAATGGCCCTTATCCCGGTTAAAAACGTGGCTACAGAGCGCGAGGCGCTGTTAAGAAAACCGGAATGGATGAAAATCAAACTTCCGGCCGACTCTTCGCGTATCCAGGGGATCAAAGCGGCGATGCGCAAGAATGGCCTTCACTCCGTATGTGAAGAAGCCTCTTGTCCGAACCTTGCTGAATGTTTCAATCACGGTACCGCGACGTTTATGATTCTGGGTGCAATCTGTACCCGCCGCTGCCCGTTCTGCGATGTTGCTCATGGCCGTCCGGTCGCACCTGATGCTAACGAACCTCAGAAACTGGCGCAGACCATCGCCGACATGGCGCTGCGCTATGTGGTCATCACCTCCGTTGACCGTGACGATCTGCGTGACGGTGGTGCTCAGCACTTCGCTGACTGTATTACGGCCATCCGCGAGAAAAGCCCTAATATCAAAATCGAGACGCTGGTGCCTGACTTCCGCGGCCGTATGGACCGCGCGCTGGATATCCTGACCGCGACGCCGCCGGATGTGTTTAACCACAACCTGGAGAACGTGCCGCGTATTTACCGTCAGGTCCGCCCGGGCGCTGACTATAACTGGTCGCTGAAACTGCTGGAGCGCTTTAAAGAAGCACATCCGCATATTCCAACCAAGTCAGGTCTGATGGTCGGTCTGGGTGAAACCAATGAAGAAATCATTGAAGTGATGCGCGATCTCCGCCGCCACGGTGTAACCATGCTGACGCTGGGGCAGTATCTGCAGCCAAGCCGCCACCACCTGCCGGTACAGCGCTACGTGAGCCCGGACGAGTTCGATGAAATGAAAGCCGAAGCGATGGCGATGGGCTTCACCCACGCAGCCTGCGGCCCCTTCGTTCGCTCCTCATACCATGCAGATATGCAGGCAAAAGGCGAAGAAGTTAAATGATGCTGTAATATTCATTTACAGTAATACAAAAAAACCGGCCTCATGAGCCGGTTTTTTTTCGCAAGCCCACAGGCGTTGCTGTCACTCTTTGTGAGAAAGCTTGTCAGCCGGGACGTCATCCTCGGCGCTTTTCTTCGCCGCAGCATCATCGTCGTTCATTGCTTTCTTAAAGCCTTTGATGGCAGCCCCCAGGTCACCACCCAGCGTGCGTAACTTCTTGGTACCAAACAGCAGGACGACCAGTGCGGCAACCACCAGCAGTTTGGTAATACTAATCTCACCCATAGATACCTTCTTTACTTAAAACAGGCTGCATTCAGCGCCAAAACCTGATTGTATTAACGGTCATTTAGCGCGTGCACACAATAGCAATCTGTAACAAGGTGAATCAAGCATTGTTGAAAAAAACATCACAATAATTGCGGTGGCGCAAAACGTCGGTTGCGAAGAACAGGTAATTGCTGGCGCGCAAGCGCAATTCTTTCTAAAAATATCTCAGCCATCAGCAAAACCGGCCCTTCCGCGGCGGCGGCAATCGTCACGCCCAGCGGATCAACCACCCTGCTCTGCCCAATATTTTTATTTCCGCACTCGCCGGACGCAACAATATAGCAGGTCGTATCCAGCGCGCGGGCCGCAAGCAGCGTCGCCCAGTGGTGCTCTTTTAGCGGCCCCCTGACCCACGCGGCGGGCAGTACCAGTACGTCAGCCCCCTGCAGCGCAAGATGAAGCGCCAGTTCGGGAAAACGCAGGTCATAGCAGGTCATCAACCCAACCTTAAAACCGTCAACATCAATTAACGGCGGAACACGGTCTCCAGGGTCAACGCGCCGCGACTCCTGTATGCTGAACGCATCATAGAGATGAAGCTTGGCATAGCGCGCGACGATGGCACCGTTGCGGATGGCTACCAGCGTATTCACCGCGCGCCCCGGCGTTGAAGGGACATGGATCGTTAAGATCGTCGTCATCGTATTGCCCACGCTCTGGGCGAGCAGCTGCTGTATAAATTCCCCCTCCAGCGGCTGGGCGGACTTTACCGACAAATCCGGGTCATTATCATCCCTGGCCAGCAGCGCTTCCGGGAGAACCAACAGCGACGCCCCTTTCTGTCGCGCCTGCACCATCAGGTTCACACACTGCATTGCGTTAACCTGCCAGTCAGGCGCAACTGCAAACTGCCCTACCGCCACATACATATTTGTCCCCTCATCCTAAACGGCGTTAAACTCGCTTCTCTTACACATCAAATAGCAGGTATTTAGCGTGTTACAACTCCTTTTGGCAGTTTTTATTGGTGGAGGCACAGGAAGCGTAGCGAGGTGGTTCCTGAGTATGCGGTTTAACCCTCTGCACCAGGCGATCCCCATGGGGACGCTGGCCGCTAACCTGATCGGTGCCTTTATCATCGGCATGGGGCTGGCCTGGTTTAACCGAATGACGCACATCGACCCCATGTGGAAGGTATTAATTACTACCGGATTCTGCGGCGGGCTAACCACCTTCTCCACCTTTTCCGCAGAAACGGTTTTTCTCTTTCAGGAAGGCCGTATCGGCTGGGCGCTGGTGAATATCGGGGTTAACATGCTCGGCTCCTTTGCGATGACGGGGCTCGCATTTTGGCTATTTTCCTCTGTAAGTACGCATTAACAGCCGGACCGTTAATGTTGGCTTAATTTTTCTCTGTCACTCTGAAGGCAATACTGAACGAGGGTGACAGAATGAAACAGAGTCTGATGAGCGCAGGAATGGTGTTGCTGAGCGTGCTGATCGTTGCCAGCTTCCTGAAAATGTATCTGCTGGGCTGATTCCAAACGAAAAAAACCCGCTCAGTGAGCGGGTTTTGAAATTCTTGCTGACGCGTCTGAATTACAGAGCGATTACGTTAGCAGCAGAAGGGCCTTTGGCACCGTTAGTGATTTCGAACTCTACGCGCTGACCTTCAGCCAGAGTTTTGAAACCATTAGACTGGATTGCAGAGAAGTGTACGAACACGTCTTTGCTGCCATCTTCAGGAGTAATGAAACCGAATCCTTTGGACTCATTAAACCACTTAACGTTACCTTTAATCTTAGACATCAAAATTACCTTTACATTAAAAAACGACACAAATGCTGTGTCGGTTACCAGTACATCAATTGTGGGACCTTTTGTCCAGCGGATCTTTGAGAAAAAGTGACTAAAGTCGCGTTAATTTTCACTCACAGATTTTTATCGTTTATGAATCAACGCCTGCGCGTTTTTTCACCAGAACGCGACGTTTTGTCAGTTAAAACTGAAAACGCATCCAGGCGAAGTAAACGTTTCCGTTGTTGTATGTCCCCGGGATGTAGGTCATCTGGAACGTTGCGGGGCCATAGCCAATAGAGGCCAGGGGCAGCAACACCGGGATCGGGATGTAGTTCCAGTTGTCACGCGCGGTGACCCCGGCGGTATAGCCCAAACCGACGTGGAAGTTCTCGTCCGCGAGCGGCCGCCAGGTTTTTTCCCAACCATAACCCCCAATCGGCTCCCATTTATTAAACGAGTCCTTGAAGGCCATCAGATAGATGCCGTGCCAGTTTCCCTTTTCATCCCAGCGCGACTGACCAAAACCCGCGCCCCACGGACGCTCGTTGTATTTATCGGTTTTCTCTTTGTCATAAGCAAAACGCGCATGCCACGTTATTGCCGGAACATAGAGATCGTAATGTTCAGGCGCCGTCCAGGTCTGGGAGACATTATCCGTAAAGGTTGAGAACCAGCCTTTATCCGTCGCGTTGCCTTCTGCCTGTGCAACAGAAGAAAACGTTAACTGCCCAAAAATACACAACAAAATAGAGAAAAATGTATTACGTACGATCACAATGCAATTACCATTCTTAGTATTCGAGGCAAAGTTTACCATAAAATAGTTGAATCAACGCTTAACGGCATGGGCGTTATTCCTAATTGTTCCGCCTCTTTCCGGGAATATTCTTAAATAAAGCGGGGACCCGCCTCAAATAATCTCACTATGAGTAAGGTTTATTGCATATAACCATCCAAATCAATAACATACAAAACAACACATAACATTAACAATTTGTTATCATTATTGGGACATGTTGCGCTGTTTCTGATGGTCAAGGGCGGCGTGACATAAATGTCTGGGCCATGGCAAAAACGCGGTTGTTCTGTTCTCTAGTCGTCTGTTTATTGATTTTAATCAGCAAGAGCAGACCAATTATTCGGCACATTTTCATCCTTATTTTTTTTATTGATTTTTTGTGCTCCATTACAGCAGAGATACAGGGGAAATCATGCTTACGTTATTCGAGCTACTTATTGGCGTCGTCGTCATTGTCGGCGTCGCGCGCTACATCATTAAAGGCTACTCGGCCACGGGCGTATTATTTGTAGGCGGCTTAACGCTGCTGATTATCAGCGCACTCATGGGGCACCAGGTGTTACCAGCCAGCGCGGCCAGCACCGGTTACACCGCTACCGATATTGTTGAATATATTAAGATACTGCTCATGAGCCGCGGCGGCGATCTGGGCATGATGATCATGATGCTGTGTGGTTTTGCGGCCTACATGACCCACATCGGCGCCAACGACATGGTCGTTAAGCTGGCCTCTAAACCCCTGCAATACATCAACTCGCCGTATCTGCTCATGGTCGCCGCCTATTTCCTCGCCTGCCTGATGTCGCTGGCCGTTTCGTCGGCGACCGGACTGGGCGTACTGCTGATGGCGACGCTGTTCCCGGTTATGGTGAACGTTGGCATCAGCCGCGGCGCGGCAGCGGCCATTTGCGCGTCTCCGGCAGCCATTATTCTCTCCCCAACCTCCGGCGACGTTGTGCTCGCGGCAAAGGCGGCGGAGATGTCGCTCATCGACTTCGCCTTTAAAACCACGCTACCGATCTCCATTGTTGCGATTGTCGGCATGGGTATCGCGCATTTCTTCTGGCAGCGCTATCTCGATAAGAAAGAAAACATCAGCCATGAAATGATGGACGTAAGTGAAATCACCACCACCGCGCCCGCGTTTTATGCCATCCTGCCCTTCACGCCCATTATCGGGGTGCTGATTTTTGACGGCAAATGGGGTCCGCAGCTGCACATCATTACCATTCTGGTCATCTGTATGCTGCTGGCCGCCGTGCTGGAGTTTGTGCGCGGTTTCAACACGCAAAAAGTTTTCTCGGGTCTGGAAGTGGCCTATCGCGGTATGGCGGATGCCTTCGCTGGCGTGGTGATGCTGCTGGTTGCCGCCGGCGTTTTTGCCCAGGGTCTGAGCACCATCGGCTTTATCCAGAGCCTGATCTCTATCGCCACCTCGTTCGGCTCGGCCAGTATTATCCTGATGCTGGTTCTGGTGGTGCTCACCATGCTGGCGGCCATGACTACCGGTTCCGGTAATGCGCCTTTCTACGCTTTCGTTGAGATGATCCCGAAACTGGCCCACTCCTCCGGTATTAACCCGGCCTATCTCTCCATTCCCATGCTGCAGGCGTCAAACCTGGGCCGCACCATTTCCCCGGTGTCGGGCGTGGTGGTCGCCGTTGCGGGGATGGCGAAAATCTCACCATTTGAGGTCGTCAAACGCACCTCAGTGCCCGTTTTGGTGGGTCTGATTATCGTGATTATCGCCACGGAAGTGCTGGTCCCCGGCGCTGCCTAAGCGAAATTCTGGATATCCAAAAAGCGCCTGCGGGCGCTTTTTGTGCTTTAATAACCCACAGAAATCAATCACGCTCATTCGATCAGGAAATTATATGTTCAGGAAGGATATCGTCATCCCGTCTGGCGCAATGGCGCTTGCACTTTGTATCTTCTCCGCACAGTCGGAACCGCTCAAGGCAACGCAGTATGGCGATTTCGATCGCTATGTGCTGGCGCTGTCCTGGCAAACCGGATTTTGCCAGAGCATGGTTGAGCGCAACCGCAATGAACCTGACGAATGTCGCCTGCAGAAAGAGCGCGAGAATAAAGCCGATTTTCTGACCGTTCACGGACTCTGGCCCGGCCTGCCAAAATCGATTGCCGCACGCGGCGTGGATGAGCGTCGATGGATGCGTTTCGGCTGTGCCACGCGGCCCATCCCGAACATGCCGGAAGTGAAGGCCAGCCGCAAATGCGATGCCGCCGAAACCGGACTGTCGCTTTCCGCTGCCGCGAAGCTTAACGACGTGATGCCGGGCGCGGGCGGAAATTCCTGCCTGGAACGTTACGAATATGCCAAACATGGCGTCTGCTTTGGTTTCGACCCCGATGCCTATTTCGGCACGATGGTGCGGTTGAATCAGGAGGTTAAAAACAGCGCGGTCGGTAAATTCCTCGCCGATAGCTACGGGAAACCCGTCAGTCGCAGCGACTTTGACAGTGCCGTTGCCCAAAGCTGGGGCAAGGAGAACATCAAGGCGATCAAGCTGACCTGCAACGGCAACCCGGCGTATCTCACCGAGATGCAGATTTCGCTGAAGGCTGACGCCATCAACAACCCGCTTTCTTCGGCGTCATTTGCTCCGCAGCCACATCCGGGTAACTGCGGAAAACAGTTCGTGATCGATAAAGCCGGTTACTGATCCGCGCCCGGGCGCACCATATCAAACCGGTTTTCATCGCTGATGCCATAATACGCCGTCGGCCCACCCGCACGCAGGATGGGCTGCGCTTTCGCCGTCTGATAGATCCCCTCTTCCAGCAGCGTTTCATCGATATGGATACCGATCACCTCCCCCAACACCAGCCAGGTATCCACCGGCGTACCGTCGGCACCGGTAAGCTGAATGCACTGCGACAGGCGGCACTCAAAGTTCACCGGGCTTTCTGCGACGCGCGGGGCGTTCACCAGCAGGCTCGCCGCGGGCGTCAGCCCGGCAAAGCTAAATTCATCCCGATCGTGCGGCAGCATTGCCGAGGTTTGGTTCATCGCTTGCGCGAGATCGCGCGTGGCCAGATTCCAGACAAACTCTTTTGTCTCATGAATATTACGCACGCTGTCCTTCCAGCCGTTGCTGGAAAAGCCGATGATCGGCGGGCGATAGTTAAAGCAGTTAAAGAAGCTATACGGCGCGAGGTTCAGCTGACCGGCCTTATCGCATGAGGAGATCCAGCCGATCGGACGTGGACCAATAATGGCGTTCAGCGGATCGTGCGGCAGGCCATGCCCCTGGGACGGTTGGTAGAAGTACATAGTTCTCTCTCGTTGATGGGCAACGCCCGGGTTCAGGACACTCAGCGTAACGTATTCTTCCCGGAATGAAGACTGAATAAATTTCAGCGAAAATTCATATGGCGCATGAATGTGACCTTCATCACTTCAAACTTATGCGCTCAGCCAGTATCATCGGGGGAGTTAAACCCTCGCTGCCAGACGGCGAGGGTTTTCTTTTGGAACCGTTTCTGCGTTAGACGCAGCATTAACGACATGGAGTAAAAATGTCCAGACCTACCATTATCATCAACGAGCTCGACGCAGAACGTATTGACCGGCTGCTGGAAAAAGCGGAGTTTGCCTCACTTCCCGTGGCCGATGCCCTGAATGAGGAGCTCGACCGGGCACAGATGTGCACGCCTGAGACGATGCCTCATGACGTGGTCACCATGAACAGCCAGGTGAAATTCCGCAACCTGACTACCGGTGAAGAGCTGACCCGCACGCTGGTTTACCCGGCCCAGATGACCGACAGCAGCGCGCAGCTTTCTGTCCTTGCGCCGGTGGGCGCCGCGCTGCTCGGCCTCCGCGCGGGCGATACCATCCACTGGGAGCTGCCGGGCGGTGCCTCTACCCATCTGGAAGTGCTGGAGCTGCTCTACCAGCCGGAAGCCGCGGGCGATTACCTGCGTTAATCTCTTCTGAACAAGCGCCTCCGCGTTGCACAGAGGATGCAGCTGCATCCTCTTTCCGTAAATTCACCCTAATTTCCTATACCGCGCAAAATGGCCTTCATCCACGCTTAATCTGTTTTGGTGCCGCGGGGACGGTCATGAGTGAGATACTGGCTATCACACTTATCTTTCTGGTTTTTGTGGCGATTATCGTCGCGGCCGTGCTCTGTCTGGAGCGCTACGGATAAGCGTCATTCTCATGCAACCCCACCCGGGAAGGCATTCACCAGCCCCTTAACCTTCTGCTCTGCGGCTTCGGGTGTGTCTGCTCCGGGGACCAGAATCACCTTCCGGCACTCCTCCTCGCGTTTTTCGAATACCTTGTAGGCGCGTTCCGCGTCAGCAAGAGGGAGATAATGGGTCACGATCTCTTCCGGCGTCAGCAGCCCTTTTTCAATCAGCGGTAAAAGTTCGCCCAGCCAGGCGTGGACGTGGGTCTGGCCCATCTTAAACGTCAGCCCCTTGTCAAACGCATCGCCAAACAGGAAGCCATGGATAAACCCGGCGTACACGCCGGGTACGCTAACCACCCCACCGCGACGAACGGCCGCAATGCACTGGCGCAACGCTTTGCCGCTGCTGCCTTCAAGCTTAAGGTTGCTGAGGATCGTTTCCGTAGTACTGCCTTTTGCTTCGAACCCTACGGCATCAATCACGGCGTCAACGCCGCGCTGGCCAGCGGTCTGCTCAATGATTTTTTCCGCGGCGTCATTATCTTCATCAAAGTTGATGGGGATTGCGCCATAGCGCGCCTCGGCAAATCGCAAACGGTACGGGTGATGATCGACAACGAAGATCTGCTCTGCCCCTAACAGCCGCGCGCAGGCGATGGTCAGTAACCCCACCGGCCCGGCCCCGAAGACCGCTACGCTTGAGCCTTTTTCAATCTGCGCATTCTTTGCTGCCTGCCAGGCCGTGGGCAAAATATCGGACAGGAACAGCGCCTTATCGTCGGAAAGGAGTTGCGGGACCTTAAAAGGCCCGACGTTGCCTTTTGGCACGCGAACGTATTCCGCCTGGCCGCCCGGCACGCCGCCGTAGAGATGGCTATAGCCAAACAGCGCGGCCGGCGCGGGGATTTGCTTTTTGTTCAGCGCGGCGCCCTGCCCGGCATTGGTATTCTCACAGGCCGCGTACTGCTGTAGCCGACAAAAGAAACAGTCTCCGCAGGCGATGACGAAGGGGATCACCACGCGATCGCCTTTTTGCAAATTCTTCACCTCTGCGCCGCGCT
The DNA here is from genome assembly GCF_047530215.1 of Enterobacter sp. 01-M-03-SI-ECC. Taxonomy (NCBI): domain Bacteria; kingdom Pseudomonadati; phylum Pseudomonadota; class Gammaproteobacteria; order Enterobacterales; family Enterobacteriaceae; genus Enterobacter; species Enterobacter sp. 01-M-03-SI-ECC. Next base: position 99,183 of record NZ_JBLKDA010000004.1, on the reverse strand, counting down.
CGACGACCTCCCCCATAAACTCATGGCCAAATATATCGCCGTGCTGAACTTTTGGGATCTTTCCGCGATAGAGATGCAGGTCAGAGCCGCAGATAGCCGTGGCCGTGACGCGCAGAATGATATCGTCGGGCTGCTCGATGATGGGATCGGGGACATTCTCAACGCGCACATGGTGCGGACCGTGATACGTCAGTGCTCTCATGCGACCTCCGGAAGGTGCCAGGTAAGTGTATAAGGGTAGCTACCCCTGAAGGTCTGCCCCGGAATACGGGCCTTTTGAGATTTATCCTGGCAAGATAAGAAAACTGACGGGGCGCTTACAGAAACCATGGGTATTTTATGGTTAAATGAATTCAGCGTTTATAAACAAGGAGAAACGGGTATGTATCAGAGAATCATTATGCCGGTTGATGTTTTTGAGATGGAGCTGAGCGACAAGGCCGTTCGCCATGCGGAGTTCCTGGCGCAGCAGGACGGCGTCATCCATCTGCTGCACGTTTTGCCGGGCTCCGCCAGCCTGAGCCTTCACCGCTTTGCCGCCGACGTGCGCCGCTTCGAAGAGCATTTGCAGCACGAAGCGGAAACGCGCCTGCAAACCATGGTCAGCCACTTCAGCATCGACCCTTCACGCATTAAAACGCACGTCAGATTCGGCAGCGTACGCGATGCGGTCAACGAACTGGCGAACGAGCTGAAAGCCGACGTGGTGGTCATCGGTTCGCGCAATCCGTCCATTACCACCCATCTGCTGGGCTCTAACGCCTCCAGCGTGATCCGCCACACGCACATTCCGGTGATGGTCGTAAGATAAAAATAAGATAAAAAAAGAGGCCACCTTTCGGTGGCCTCTCGCTATTGCAGGTGTAGCCTTACTTTCTTCTATTATGCGGTTTTGGTGCGAATCAGGTAGTCAAACGAACTCAGCGACGCTTTCGCACCCTCGCCCGTGGCGATAATGATCTGCTTGTACGGCACGGTGGTGCAGTCGCCCGCCGCAAACACGCCCTTCACGCTGGTTTCGCATTTTGCGTCGATGATGATTTCGCCCATGCGGTTGCGCTCAATCGCGCCTTCCAGCCAGGTGGTGTTCGGCAGCAGACCAATCTGGACGAAAATCCCCGAAAGCGGAACGCTGTGCACGTCGCCGCTCACGCGGTCGCGGTATTCCAGGCCGGTCACCTTGCTGCCGTCGCCCTTCACTTCCGTGGTCTGCGCGTTCAGCACGATGTCGACGTTTTTCAGGCTGCGAACCTTATCCTGCAGAACCTGGTCGGCCTTCATCTCTGGCGCGAACTCCAGCAGGGTAACGTGTTCAACAATCCCCGCCAGGTCGATAGCCGCTTCCACGCCGGAGTTACCGCCGCCGATTACCGCCACGCGTTTCCCCTTAAACAGCGGGCCGTCGCAGTGCGGGCAGTAGGTCACGCCTTTGGTGCGATACTGCTCTTCACCCGGGACGTTCATGTTGCGCCATTTCGCGCCGGTGGCAATGATGATGCTGCGCGCTTTCAGCACCGCGCCGGACGCGGTTTCAATCTGGTGCAATCCGCCCTCGACGGCTGCCGGCACCAGCCTGCTGGCGCTCTGGCTGTCGATCACGTCCACGTCGTAGTCGCTGACGTGCGCCTTCAGCGCGCCGGCCAGCTTCTGGCCTTCGGTCTTCGGCACGGAGATGTAGTTCTCAATGTCCACGGTATCGAGCACCTGGCCACCGAAGCGTTCGCCCATCAGGCCGGTACGGATGCCTTTTCGCGCGGAGTACACCGCCGCCGCCGCGCCCGCAGGGCCGGAACCGACGATCAGCACGTCGTAGGCATCGCGTTGGTTCAGCGCTTCCGCCGCACGTTTTTCGGCACCGGTATCCACTTTGCCTACAATTTCGGTCAGCGTCATGCGACCCTGGCCAAACTCCTGACCGTTCAGATACACCGCCGGAACGCCCATCACGTTGCGATCGGTGATCTCATTCTGGAAGGTACCGCCGTCAATCGCCGTGTGCTTGATGCGCGGGTTGAGTACCGACATCAGGTTCAGCGCCTGCACCACGTCCGGGCAGTTGTGGCAGGAGAGCGAGTAATAGGTTTCAAATTCGAAATCACCGTCGATATCGCGGATCTGTTCCAGCAGCGCCTGCGCTTCTTTTGACGGATGACCACCGGTCCACAGCAGGGCCAGCACCAGCGAGGTAAATTCGTGACCCAGCGGAGAGCCGGCAAAGCGCGGTCCCTGGTCGGAGCCTGGGTTGGTAATCAGGAAAGAGGGCTTACGGACCGGCAGCGCGTTGTCTTCTTTGAAGGTCACTTTCGGCGACAGTTCGGCGATCTCCGCCAGCAGTTCCTTGATCTCTGCCGATTTGGCGCTGTCGTCCAGCGTGGCAATCAGCTCAACGGGTTTGGTCAGTTTCTCAAGGTAGGCCTTGAGCTGGGTTTTCATGTTTGTGTCGAGCATTGTTCTTCCCTCTCTTAAGACGTCATCATGCAAGCTGCCTTGTGCGGGCGGCCTGAATGCAACTTGCATCATGGTGCTGGAATGAAATGGGCGCGGGTGCGCCCATCGAATGCCGGGTGGCACTTCGTTTACCCGGCCTACGGCTATTGTAGGCCTGTGCAAGCGCAGCGCCGCCAGGCAAGAAAGGCTTAGATTTTACCTACCAGATCCAGAGATGGAGCCAGCGTTGCTTCGCCTTCTTTCCATTTCGCCGGGCATACTTCGCCTGGGTGAGAAGCCACGTACTGAGCGGCTTTCACTTTACGCAGCAGGTCAGACGCATCACGGCCGATACCTTCAGCGGTAACTTCGATGGCCTGGATAATGCCCTGCGGGTCAACAACGAAGGTGGCACGGTCAGCCAGGCCTTCATCTTCACGCATGTTGTCGAAGTTACGGGTCAGGGCGCCAGTCGGGTCACCGATCATCGCGTATTTGATTTTTGCGATGGTTTCAGAGCTGCTGTGCCATGCTTTGTGGGTGAAGTGGGTATCGGTAGACACAGAGTAAACGTCCACGCCCAGCTTCTGCAGTTCGTCGTAGTGGTCTGCCACGTCGCCCAGTTCAGTCGGGCAAACGAAGGTGAAGTCAGCCGGGTAGAAGAAGAAGACGCTCCAGCGGCCTTCGGTATCTTTCTCGGTAACTTCGATGAACTCACCGTTTTTGAACGCCTGGTTTTTGAAAGGTTTAATTTTAGTGTTAATCAAAGACATCTGTACTTCCTCCGTGTTTTCGTTGAGATGTAAGGTAACCAACTTTATCCATCGGGGCTAATGCGTATGCTTTATCAAATCAATCAGCCAAACCTTACAACGCTAACAAGACAACGTGATGAACTGAATTAATGGAAGGCCGAAATGTAAAAAGGCCGCCCTGGTGGGCGGCCCTGATACCTGAACTTTCCACAGGAACTTTCAGTGCCAGCCTGAACTGGCGTTGCGTTGCGCTCTACATACCTTGATCTCAAGGCGGTAACAGCCCCCTGATTACAGCATCCGCAATGACGCAGGGCAATGGATGCAAGGGGTAATCTTATCTATGACTGCGATAGGTTTTACCAAACGGTGCAGGCCGCGTATTCGTTATCGAAACCGCGGCTAAAAATAAAAACGCGTGATAATTCTCTGTCCATATATAAATCAAACTATTTATATTCAATTTTATTTTCTTTTTTAAAGATAAAAATATCTTAATTATTATTGAAGTTCTATTTCATTAATCTATTTTCGTGATATATTAAGTTGGTTTTCAATAACAATTAAGTTAGTTAACTATCATGGATGGTAAATGGTTAACTTAGTTCTATAGTTATCAGTGATGTGATAACGAACCGCAGCGCACTCAGGATGAAACATGGCAAATCTTTACGACCTCAAAAAATTCGATCTCAACCTGTTGGTCATTTTCGAATGTATCTATCAGCACCTGAGCATCAGCAAGGCAGCAGAAACGCTCTACATTACCCCGTCGGCGGTCAGTCAATCGCTGCAGCGGCTGCGCAACCAGCTCAGCGATCCTCTCTTTATCCGTTCGGGAAAAGGCATTACCCCCACCACGGTGGGCGTCAATCTTCACCATCATCTTGAGCAAAACCTCAATCAGCTTGAGCAGACGATTAACATCATGAATGCGTCTACGCTTAAGAAAAATTTTGTGGTCTATAGCCCGCAGATCCTGACGACGCAAAACCTGCTTTGTCCGCTTAAGCTATTAATGAGCAATCATAATTATGAGATAGAGCTTCACGATATGCTGCTGAGCGCAGATTCAGCAGAAGACCTGCTGGCGTACCGTAAAGCGGATCTCATCTTCTCGATGGCGCCGATCAACAACCGTTCAATGGTTTGCGTTCCTTACGCATCTTACAAAATCATTTTGATATGCAGCCAGGATCATCCTCGTATCAAAGACGTTGTTTCAATGGAGGACCTCCAGGAAGAGAAGTTTACGTTGTTCATGAGTGATGAACCCGGTATTAAGAACTACCAGGCCCAGACTGAGGAAGTGCACGCCGAAAAAAAAGTTATTTTCCGCTGTGATTCAGTTTCCACCATTCTCGCCATGATTAGCGCCTCGGATTTAATCGGATACGTGCCGGAAGTCTTATATGAAAAATACAAAGACGTCTTGCGTTTCAAGAAAGTCAATGTTCCCTTCACGCCACCTCCAATGGAGGTCTTTATGATTTATAATCGCTCAGCACTCAACAACGCGGTTTTCTCGTCATTCATTGAACAAATTACAAAAAAATAACCAGCGGGGTTGTGAGCATCACAACCCTTAACCTTTCATTAAAATATAACCCCCATGTATAGATAACAAAAACATTGCTCTTTTCCATTTACCTGCGCTTTTTTTCCTCTACTATTATTCTCTCTCCATTATTGACACCCATAAGGTATTTATATCCAGGGAGGCGTTTGGCTATGTCAATGTGTAAGTATCCGCTTAATCAAAATGTCCTTGAGGCCGCGAAAGAGCGCATTACATGGGCGCTTGAGAATCTACCCAGGGTTTGTGTTTCATTTTCAGGCGGGAAAGATTCAACCATAATGCTGCATTTGACGGCCCAGCAGGCCCGAAAAATGGGAAAGAAAATCTCTCTGCTCTTTATCGACTGGGAAGTGCAGTTCACTTATACCATTCAGCACGTAAATAATATGATGGCGCAATACGCCGATGTTATTGAGAACTGCTGGTGGGTTGCGCTACCGCTCACCACGCAAAATGGTCTAACGCAATTTAACCCCGAATGGCAATGCTGGGAGCCCGGCAAACAGTGGGTGCGACAGCCGCCCGAAGGGGCCATTACCGATTCAGCTTACTTCGATTTCTACCAGCCGGGCATGACGTTTGAGGCTTTTGTTCGCGCGTTTTCAGACTGGTTTGCCGCAAACCGTCCGGCGGCAATGTTGGTCGGCATCCGCGCCGATGAATCCTACAATCGTTTTTTGACTATCGCGAACGCGCGTAAGCGGCGCTTTGCCGATGACAAACCCTGGACCAGCGCCTCCCCGGGCGGCCACGCCTGGTACATCTATCCGCTTTACGACTGGAAAACCGCCGATATCTGGACATGGTTTGCTAAAACGGGCGGATGCTACAACCCCCTTTACGATCTGATGTTTCAGGCAGGCGTTCCACCACGCTATATGCGCATTTGTGAGCCGTTTGGCCCGGAACAGCGCCAGGGACTGTGGCTTTATCATATTGTTGAGCCGGAACGCTGGGCGGCGATGTGCGAGCGGGTAAGCGGCGTGCACAGCGGAGGGATCTACGCGGGCCAGGACAATCACTTTTATGGCCACCGTAAAATTCTTAAACCCGACGCGCTCAGCTGGCGCGAATACGCCATGCTGCTGCTCGACAGCATGCCGCAAACGACGGCAGAGCATTACCGCAATAAAATTGCGATTTATTTGCACTGGTATCAAAAGCGAGGCATGGACGATATCCCGGACACCCAGGAAGCCGATATCGGGACAAAAGATATTCCGTCCTGGCGACGCGTGTGCAAGGTATTGCTCAACAATGACTACTGGTGTCGCGCCCTTTCATTCAGTCCTAACAAACCAAAGCACTATCAGCGCTACAGCGAACGAATAAAGTCAAAACGCAAGGAATGGGGGATCTTATGCAGCAACGATTGATTAAAGAGATGGAGCACTATCTTCAGTCTCTTCCCGAAGACAAACGCATTGAAGCCATCAATGCCTTTCGCCAGGCCATCCATGAAAATAGCCCTTTTCGCGAGCAGCCTGTCGACTGCGTGCTGTGGATCAAACAGGACGAGATTACCGCGAACGATTACAACCCCAATAACGTCGCGCCGCCGGAAAAACGTCTGCTCTGTAAATCGCTCGAGATAGATGGCTTCACGCAGCCCATCGTGGTGACGGAGAGCGATCCTCAGCATTATGAAATTGTCGACGGCTTTCACCGTCACGAGATTGGTTCAAACCGGGCGGTATTAAAGCGCCAGCTCAAAGGTTACCTGCCGGTAACCTGTCTGCGAAAAGCGCGGCAGAAAAAGCTCGACCGGATGGCGGCGACCATCCGCCATAACCGGGCGCGAGGCCGACACCAGATTAACGCGATGTCCGATATCGTCCGCGAACTGGCTCAGCTTGGCTGGAATGACGAAAAAATCGGCAAAGAACTGGGTATGGATCGCGACGAGGTCCTGCGGCTCAAGCAGATTAGCGGTCTGCTGGAACTCTTTGCAGACCGCCGTTATTCCGAAGCCTGGACGGTCAAGTAATCAGAGCGCGCTCAGGCGCTCTGCCGCCGCCAGCAGCGTCGATTCCTGTTTCGCAAAGCAGAGACGAATCAGCCTGTGCGGGAAGGGATCGGCGCAAAAGACAGAGAGCGGAATAGCCGCAACGCCCACCTCTTTGGTCAGCCACTGGCAGAAGCTGACGTCATCCAGCTCGGAAATGGCGCTGTAGTCCGCCAGCAGGAAGTAGGTCCCTTCCGCAGGCAGGATCTCCAGACGGCTTTGGCTCAGCGCGGACACAAACAGATCCCGGCGCTCGCGATAGAAACGCGGCAGCTCGCGGTAATGCTGGGGTTCTGCGCGCAGCATATCCGCCAGCGCCAGCTGAGCCGGTGTGTTGACGGCAAAGGTCAGGTACTGATGCACCTTGCGCAGCTCAGCGCTAATCGCGGCGGGTGCAATGCAGTAGCCCACCTTCCAGCCGGTCATATGGTAAGTCTTACCGAAAGAAGAGACGGCGATAGCACGCTCGCGAAGCTGGGGATGGGCCAGCACGCTGGCGTGCCCCTCTTCTGCAAAGCAGATGTGCTCGTACACTTCATCGCTCAGCACGAAAATTTCACGCTCGGCAATTGCCTGCCACAGCGCGGCAAAATCCGCTTTCTGCCACATGGTCGCGGACGGGTTATGCGGGGTGTTCAGGATCACCAGGCGGGTTTTATCACTCAGCAGCGCGGCAAATGCCTGCCAGTCCGGGCGGAAGTGCGGCGGCTGTAACGCCACGCGTTTCACCACGCCGCCGGAGAGTTCAACCGCAGGCGCATAGCTGTCGTAGCTCGGGTCAAAGCAGATCACTTCATCGCCCGCGCGCACCAGCGCGGTGATGGCCGCATACAGCGCTTCGGTCGCCCCTGCCGTCACCGTGATATCGCTGTTCGCATCGGGCTTGTGGCCATACAGTTCCGCCGTTTTGTCCGCAATCGCCTCCCGCAGCGCCTGCACGCCCGTCATCGGCGCATACTGATTCGCCCCCTGCGCCACGTGATAAGCCAGACGCGCCTGCAGATACGCCGGCCCGTCGAAGTCCGGGAACCCCTGAGAAAGGTTGATGGCGTTGTGCTGCTGCGCCAGAGCACTCATTTGCGTAAAGATTGTCGTTCCCAGGTTGGGCAGTTTACTTTGTGGAATCAATGGGTTGTTGCTCATTGCGCGGCGCCTGTTTGTAATACTGTTGTTGCTGCCACTATAACACGATGTTAGTCTTTGGCAATCAAGACGCTTAGACGTCTATATGCTATGAATATTCCTGGCCGCGAGGGTAAAAGGAAATGACAGACAACCTGCAACTCACACATCTTGTTGATGCCTGCCGCTGGATTGGCGCCAAAGGCTGGGCTCCCGCCACCGGCGGCAACATGTCGGTACGTCAGGACGAACATCTCTGCTGGCTCAGCGAATCCGGGAAAGACAAAGGCAGCCTGACAACGAAGGATTTTCTCCAGGTCGAGATCGCCACCAACCGCGCGCCGTCTGGCCGCAGGCCGTCGGCGGAAACCGGTCTGCACACGCTGATTTATCGCCTGTTCCCGGAAGCCAACGCCGTCCTGCACGTTCACACGGTTAACGCCACGGTGCTGTCCCGCCTGGTCAAAGAAGCCGAGCTCCACATCAGCGGCTTCGAAATGCAAAAAGCCCTCACCGGACAGACCACGCATCTGGATACGGTGGCTATCCCGGTCTTTGATAATGACCAGGATATCGACGCCCTCGCCTCGCGCATTGCCCATTACGCGCAGGAACGTCCGCTTAATTATGGTTTTCTTCTGCGCGGCCATGGCTTAACCTGCTGGGGACGCGATGTGGCCGAAGCCCGCCGTCATCTGGAAGGACTGGAATTCCTGTTTGAATGTGAAATGCGTTTACGCCAACTGGAGAGAGTATGATTCGCGCGATTGTGACGGATATTGAAGGGACCACCAGCGATATTCGTTTTGTCCATGATGTTTTGTTCCCCTACGCACGCGAGCGGCTGGCGGCCTTCGTGACGGCGCAGCAGTACGCCGAGCCGGTGAAATCCATTCTGGACAACCTGCGTGATGAAATCGGCAACCCGCACGCCAGCGTCAGCGAGCTAATCGACGCCCTGTTTGCCTTTATGGACGAAGACCGCAAATCCACGGCCCTCAAAGCGCTGCAGGGGATCATCTGGCACGACGGCTATGTGAACGGCGACTTTACCGGCCACCTCTACCCGGACGTGCTGCCCGCGCTGGAAAAATGGAAAGCGCAAGGGATTGATCTCTATGTTTATTCCTCTGGCTCCGTCGCTGCGCAGAAACTGTTATTTGGCTACAGCGACGAAGGTGATATTACTCATCTGTTCAGCGGCTATTTTGATACCCACATCGGCGCCAAGCGCGAGGTGCAGTCTTATCAAAACATTGCGGCGCAAACGGGCATCGCCCCGTCGCAGATCCTGTTCCTGTCCGATATTCATCAGGAGCTGGACGCGGCTGAACGGGCAGGTTTTCGCACCCTGCAGCTGATTCGCGGTGATGATGACGGCGCGAGCCATCACCATCAGGTCCACCAGTTTGACGAGATTAATCCGGAGCAGATCCCTTCATGAGCGCATTGACCCTTTATTCCGACAAAGACGCCAGCCAGCCGCTGTGGCACAGCACCGACGCGGCAGAGATTGCCCAACGGCTCAACGCTAAGGGCGTGCGCTTCGAACGCTGGGCGGCTGACCGTGATTTAGGCCAGGATCCCGCCCCTGAAGCCGTGATCGAGGCGTATCAGCATGCGATCGACAGGCTGGTGGCGGAGAAAGGCTATCAGAGCTGGGACGTCATCAGCCTGCGCGCCGACAACCCGCAGAAAGAGGCGCTGCGCACCAAGTTCCTGAATGAGCACACCCACGGCGAAGACGAAGTCCGCTTTTTCGTCGAGGGCGCGGGCCTGTTCTGCCTGCACATTGGCGATGAGGTGTATCAGGTGCTGTGTGAGAAAAACGATCTGATTTCCGTGCCCGCGGGTACGCCGCACTGGTTTGATATGGGCTCAGAGCCGAACTTTACGGCGATCCGAATTTTCGATAACCCGGAAGGCTGGGTGGCGCAGTTTACCGGTGACGCCATTGCGGATGCGTATCCGCGCCTCGCGTGATCTTTTTCTCCCTCTCCCTGTGGGAGAGGGCCGGGATGAGGGCCCCAGCGCGCACTACGCGTTAAGCCCCTTCACATACCCCACCAGCTGATCCAGCACAATCCCCCACCCGTCGTGGAAACCCATCTGCTCGTGCTGCTCGCGGATTTCCTTCGTGGGGTGGCGCGCTATCGCCGTGTAGCGGGTTTTGCCCTCGCCGACATCCTCCAGCAGCAAAATCGCGGTCATGAACGGTTTCTCCGCCGGTTTCCAGCCTTCGGTGTAGCCGTCGGTAAAAACCAGCTTTTTACCGGGATCGATTTCCAGAAATACGCCGCGGTTATCCATCCGCTGCCCGTCCATCTCAAACACGGTGTTGAACCGCCCGCCCACGCGGAGGTCGAGGTCGCATTCGGTGACCTTATGGGGCGCAGGGATGAAGAAATTTTTGATGTGCTCTGGCGTGGTCCAGCAAAGCCACAGCAGGTCGCGCGGTGCATCCACCACGCGCTCCATCTTTAAGTCTGTTTCAGGATCGAGCGTCACGATGATGTCCTCTAAAGGGAGACCCTTAAAGGATAGCCAGGCTCAGGCAAATTTCCCTTCCGCGACCTCTTGCGGCGTGACCACCCCCGTATCCAGCACCCAGCCGCTAATCAGCGAGGCTGGCGTAACGTCAAACGCCGGGTTATAGACCTGCGCGTCTTCCGGTGCCCACTGCACCGCGCCAAAGCTTCCGGCGGCGCCCGTCACCTCGCTGGCAGCGCGCTGCTCAATCGGGATCGCGTCACCGTTCGGACAGTCCGGATCGAGTGTCGTTTGCGGCGCGGCCACGTAGAACGGAATACCGTGGAATTTCGCCAGCACCGCCAGAGAATAGGTCCCAATCTTGTTCGCCACGTCGCCGTTGGCCGCAATACGGTCTGCGCCCACCCACACGGCATCCACCAGCCCTTTCGCCATCAGGCTGGCGGCCATGGAGTCGGTAATCAGACGATACGGCACGCCCAGCTCGCCGAGCTCCCACGCCGTCAGCCTGCCGCCCTGTAAGAGCGGACGGGTTTCATCCACCCAGACGTTGCTCACGTTCCCATCCTGATGCGCCCGGGCAATCACGCCCAGCGCGGTGCCGACGCCCGCCGTTGCCAGGCCGCCGGTGTTGCAGTGGGTCAGCAGGCGGCTGCCGTGCTTCACCAGCGCGCTGCCCGCTTTCGCAATCGCGTCACAGAGCCGTTTGTCTTCGTCGATCAGGCGCAGCGCCTCCGCCACCAGTGCCGGAACATACTCTTCCTGCCAGAGCGCCAGCTTCATGCGGTCGAGGTTGTTCATCAGGTTCACCGCCGTCGGGCGGGACGCGCGCAGCGTTTCCAGCGCCATCGCCAGCTCGTCGCGGCTTTCGCCGTTTTCCGCCAGCAGGGCCAGCAGCAGGCTTGCAGAGAGACCAATCAGCGGCGCGCCGCGCACCCTTAAAGCGTGGATATGCCCCACCAGCGTCTCTACCGTCGAGGCCTCCAGCCAGCGTTTCTCCTGCGGAAGCGCCTGCTGGTCGAGAATAAAAAGCTGATTATCCGCCACCCGCAGGCTGGTCGTCTGTAATGTCTGCATGTCGTTAATTCCCTGTTGCGTTGTTGTAGCACATTGTGTCAGGATGAAATCCAGATGTATAGACGTCTACATGTCTTTATTAGCAATCTTGTGAGGAGCAGGCCATGTCGCAATACCGTACCTTTACCGCTCAGGACGCCGTGGAGTATGCCAGGCAGTTTGGCGGACTTGACGATCCGTTATCGCTGGTAGAGGCGCAGGAAGTAGGCGACGGCAACCTCAATCTGGTGTTCAAAATCTTCGACAGCGCAGGCGTGAGCCGCATCGTCGTTAAGCAGGCGCTGCCCTACGTGCGCTGCGTCGGCGAGTCGTGGCCGCTGACGCTGGACCGCGCGCGTCTGGAGGCGGAAACCCTGGTCGAGCATTACCAGCACAGCCCGCAGCACACCGTAAAAATCCACCACTTCGACCCGGAGCTGGCGGTGATGGTGATGGAAGATCTCTCCAGCCATCGCATCTGGCGCGGCGAGCTGATTAAAAACATTTATTACCCGCAGGCAGCGCGTCAGCTGGGTGAATACCTCGCAAGCGCGCTGTTCCACACCAGCGATTTCTACCTGCACCCTCATGAGAAAAAAGCGCAGGTGGCGAAATTCATCAACCCGGAGATGTGCGAGATCACCGAAGATCTGTTCTTCAACGATCCGTACCAGATCCACGAGCGCAACAGCTACCCGGCCGAGCTGGAAAATGACGTCGCCGCCCTGCGCGACGACGCCCAGCTGAAAATTGCCGTAGCCTCCCTGAAGCACCGCTTCTTCTCGCACGCTGAGGCGCTGCTGCACGGCGATATTCACAGCGGGTCGATTTTTGTGGCGGACGGCAGCCTGAAGGCCATCGACGCCGAGTTCGGCTATTTCGGGCCGATTGGCTTTGACGTCGGCACCGCCATCGGCAACCTGCTGCTCAACTTCTGCGGCCTGCCGGGGCATCTGGGCATTCGCGATGCCGCCGCCGCGCGCGAGCTGCGCCTGACCGATATTCAGGCGCTGTGGAACACCTTCGCGGAGCGCTTTCAGGCGCTGGCAAACGAGAAAGCGCGCGATGCCGCGCTCGGCGCGCCGGGCTATGCCTCCGCGTTTCTGAAGAAGGTCTGGCATGATGCCATTGGCTTCTGCGGCACCGAGCTGATTCGCCGCAGCGTCGGGCTTTCCCACGTCGCGGATATCGACACCATCCAGGATGACGCCATGCGCCACGAATGCCTGCGCCACGCGATTACGCTCGGCAAGGCGCTGATTCTCATTGCCGACCGCATCGACAGCGTGGAAGATCTGGTGGCGCGCGTTCGGCAGTACAGCTGAGAACATTTGCCCGGTGGCGCTGCGCTTACCGGGCCTACGGGTACAAAATGTAGGCCGGGTAAGGCGAAGCCGCCACCCGGCAAAAACTCACCCCAAATACTCAATCACCGACAACCCGCCGTTATAATCCGTGCTGTAAATAATCCCCTGCGCATCCACAAACACGTCGCAGGACTGGATCACCTGCGGGCGATTTGGCCGCGTATCCATCATCCTCTCCGGCGCGGCAGGCACCAGCGCGCCGGTCTCCACCGGACGATACGGATTGGAGATGTCATAGGCACGCACGCCCGCGTTCTGATAAGTCGCAAAAATCAGCGTCGAGCTGACAAAGCTCCCCGGCCGGTTCTCGTGCAGGTTGTGCGGCCCGAAATGCGCCCCTTTCGCCACGTAGTCGGTTTCATCCGGCTGCGGGAAAGTGGAGATACTCACCGGGTTCGACGGCTCGCGGATATCAAACAGCCAGATCAGCTTCTCGCCGTCCTCCTGGTTGTCGAGCACCGCTTCGTCCAGCACCACCAGCAGATTGCGGTCCGGCAGCGGCAGCGCGGTGTGCGTTCCACCGCCAAACGGCGGGCTCCAGTTACGGTGGCTAATGAGCTTAGGCCGGGTGCGGTCCTTCACGTCCAGCAGCGTCAGGCCGCCGTCGCGCCAGCTGCCGTACGCGGTATCCCCTGCAATAATCGCATGGTGGAGCGCGTAGCGTTTCCCTTCCGGCCAGTTCGGCTTCTCCCCTTCGGCCTGGTTCATTCCCGGCAGCCACCAGCGCCCCGCCACTTCGGGCTTACGCGGATCGGCAAGGTCGATGGTCAGGAAAATGTAGTCGGTAAAGCCGTCAATCAGCGCCGAGACGTACGCCCAGCGCCCGCCAACGTACCAGATACGGTGAATACCGATACCGCTCAGCGACAGAAAGCCGATTTCGCGCGGCCTCTCCGGCGTGGAGATATCAAAGACGCGCAGCCCGGCGCTCCAGCCTTTGTCCCGCACGTCGCTGACGGTCTCCCCCACCTGGCGGGTGTAGTAGACCTTCTCATCGGCAAAGCGGGCATCGGCAAACAGATCCCGGGCGTTGATCACCAGCAGCAGGTCGTCATGCGCCTGCAGGTGCACGTTCCAGGTGCCGGGCGGCGCGGGCACGTAGCCTGCCGATTTCGGGTTCTTCGGGTCGCGCACGTCGACAATCGAAAAGCCCTGCGACACCATATGGCCGATATAGGCGAAACCGCGGTGCACCATGAGCTGCACGCCGTCCGGACGACCGCCCTGGTCGCTATGGCCAATCAGCCGCATATTGCGGCTGTATTCGGGAGGGGGTAAATGAGTCACCTTGAGCTCCTTTCGCCCGGTGGCGCTGCGCTTACCGGGCCTACGGGCGCGAAATGTAGGCCGGGTAAGGCGCAGCCGCCACCCGGCTGGGTTTTATTTATTCTTCGCTTCCAGCGTCGCAAACCACGGCGCGATAAAGTCTTCCGTCTGGCCCCAGCCCGGAATGATTTTCCCCAGCGACGCCACGTTCACCGGGCCCGGCTGGGCGGTCAGCAGCGCCTGCGGAATGGCGGCCGCTTTGAAATCGTAGGTCGCAGGCGTGGCTTCTCCGGCAATCTTATTGGCCACCAGACGCACGTTGGTTGCGCCAATCAGCTTCGGATCCACCGCCACGCTCACCTTCCACGGGCTGCCCGGCTCGCGCATCAGCTGCAGATCCTGGTTGGAGATATCGATGCTGTAGAGCTTGATCTCGGTGCGGCCATTCTCTTTCAGCGCCTTATAGGCGCCCTGGCTAAAGGCGTCCCAGGTGCCCCAGATGGCGTCGATTTTGCCTTTCGGGTATTTCGCCAGGATAGCACCCACCTTGTTGGCGGTGTCGCCCTGCACGTCAGACGAGACCGCGCCGATTGACTCCAGCTCTTTGATGTCCGGATACTGCTTTTGCAGCGCTTTGTACGCCGCCTGACGACGCTCCATCGGCGGGAAGCCCGCTACCCACAGCTTGATGATATTGGCCTTGCCGTTGAAATCTTTCGCCAGCTGGCCGAAGGAGAGGTTCGTCAGCGAAGCATCATCCTGCTGGGTAACGGTCACGCCGGGGATCTCGCCGTTGACGGCGGTATCAAACACGGCGACCTTGATCCCGGCATCCACCGCCTTCTTCACCAGCGCGGTAGAGTACGGGTCGCGGCCCTGAGACAGGATAATCCCGTCGTACTTCTGGCTGATGGCCTGGTTCACGAAGTCCTGAAATTTAGCGTCGTCCCCGTTGCTTAAAAAGGTGCTGATCTTAAAGCCGAGCTTTTTCCCTTCCTGAATGGCCCCCGCAATAAACTGCGTGGTGTTGTCGTCTGAGCCAAGGTTGCGGATCACCGCGATGCGAATCGGGCCGTCATGGTTGGCAATGGCCGCCGGAAGCGGCGCGGGCGTGGCCGCGAAGCCAGGCAGAGCGGTGAATAACCCAAGTGCCACCAAAGAGAGAGCAATTTTTTTCATTTTGTATCCCGTTGTGTTGTCAGCGTTTTTGTATGTAGGTAATCGCCAGCGCTACCGCGAGCACCAGCCCTTTTATAATGTCCATGGCGTAATACGGCACGGAGAGCATCACCAGACCGTTCGACAGCACGCCGAGAATCACCGCCCCGACCAGGGTTCCCAGCGCGTTCGGCTTGCCGGATCCGGCCAGCGAGAAGCCGATCCACGCCGCCGCCACCGCGTCCATCAGATAGCCGCCGCCCGCATTCACCTGCGACGAGCCGATGCGCGAGGCCAGCAGAATGCCGCCCAGTCCCGCCAGCAGGGAGGCGATCACGTAGGCCGCCACCTTGTAGCGCGTGGTGCGAATGC
The DNA here is from genome assembly GCF_047530215.1 of Enterobacter sp. 01-M-03-SI-ECC. Classification (NCBI taxonomy): domain Bacteria; kingdom Pseudomonadati; phylum Pseudomonadota; class Gammaproteobacteria; order Enterobacterales; family Enterobacteriaceae; genus Enterobacter; species Enterobacter sp. 01-M-03-SI-ECC. Next base: position 83,586 of record NZ_JBLKDA010000004.1, on the reverse strand, counting down.
CGGAGAGACGCGCGGCCTCGGGGTTACCGCCAATGGCGTACATGCGTCGTCCATGCGTGGTCAAAGAGAGCCCCAGCTGCGCCAGCACGGTCACCACCAGCATCACGATCACGATGGTCGGCACCTGCCCCAGCAGGCTGAACGCCGCCGGAATGGTCCCTTCCGCCATGTCGCCGCTCGGCAGCACCATGTTCTCGGTAATTGACCCGCCGTAGCTGTAGGTCATCGCCACGCCCTGGATCACAAACAGGCTGGCCAGCGTCGCGAGCATGTCCGGAATGCGCAGGATGACGATCAGAAAGGCGTTAAACAGCCCCACCAGCGAGCAGAGCGCGAGGGTGATCAGAATCGACTCGGTGGTGCCGAAGCCGTGCCAGACGAAAAGCGAAATCACCAGCGCGTTCGCCAGCGAGGCGGTCGATCCCACGGAGAGATCGAACCCGCCGATGGTCAGCGATATCGACACGCCAATGGCTATCACCGTCACGATGGCAATCGAGCGCAGAATATTGATGATGTTGTTTGGATCGAGGAAGCTGTCCGACGCCAGGCCAAAGACGGCCACCAGCGCAACCACGGTCAGCAGCATGCCCCACTTGTAGAGAAAATCGAAAATCTGCTGACGGCCCGACGCCGCCGCGTTTACTGAAAGGGCCTTGCTCACGACGCCGTTCCTCCGGTTGAATAATAAAGTAGTGTCTCTTCGCGGGCCTCGGCCCCGGCGATTTCCGCCACGATGCGCCCGTCCCACAGCACGCAGATGCGGTCACACAGCCCCACCAGCTCGGCGAATTCGCCCGAGGCGTAAATCACCCCTTTGCCCTCGCGCGCCAGGCCGTCAATCAGCTGGAACAGATCGGTTTTGGCCTTCACGTCCACGCCTTTGGTCGGCTCGTCGAAAATCAGCACGCGGGCGTCATTGCGCAGCCACTTGCCGATGGCGACCTTCTGCTGGTTGCCACCCGATAAGCGGCGCAGCACCTGCCCCGGTCCACGCGCGCGCACCCCGACGCGAGCAATCAACTCTTCCGCCCAGCGCCACGCCTGACGATGGCCGAACAGGCTCCAGCGTGAAAAGCTGTTATCCGCCGTCACGGCCAGGTTCATGCTCACCGGCTCGTCGATAAAAATGCCCTCTTTGCGCCGCTCCTCCGGCACCAGCGCCAGGCCGCGCAGCACGGAATCCGCCGGGTCGCGCGGCTGCCAGGACTGATGATTCAGCTCACCGCGCGCCACGCGGCTTTTGCTGGCGCCAAACAGCGCCTTGCAGAGTTCGGTTTTGCCCGCACCCGCCAGCCCGGCAATGCCGAGGATTTCGCCCTTACGCAGGTGCAGAGAGATATCCTTCAGCAGCGCGTCGTCGTGCAGCCCTTCTACCCGCAGCAGCGTTTCGTCGCTGTGCGGCGGTCGTGCGGGCGGATAGATATCGCTCAGCACGTGGCCGAGCATCTTCTCGACGATCGCTTCGCCGCTGAGATCGCCCATCGGGCCGGACTCAATCAGCTTGCCGTCGCGCAGCACCGTCAGGGTGTCGCAGATGGCCTTCAGCTCGTGAATGCGGTGGGAGATAAACACCACGCCGATGCCCTGCTGCTTTAAGCGTCTTACGACCGCAAATAGACGCTCGCTCTCGTGCGCGTCCAGCGGCGCGGTAGGTTCATCAAGAATTAAAAAACGGCAGTGGTGGGATAGCGCCCGTGCCAGCAAAATCTGCTGCTTTTCGGCAAGCGTGCAGCTGTCGATGGAACGGCGCACGTCCAGAGCGACATCCAGCTGGGCCAGCGCCCGTCTCGCCTGCTGGCGGATCGCGCGCCAGCTGAAGCGGTGCCCCGGCTGCGCCAGCTGGTCGAGCATGATGTTCTCGGCGATGCTTAACCCCGGGATCAGGGCCACGTCCACCTCCTGCTGCACGAGGTGGATCCCCAGCCGTTTGGCGTCGAGCGGTTCACGGATCGTCACCGGCTGGTTGTTAATGCTTATCTCGCCCTCATAGTGGTCGTGCGTGCCGCACAGCACCGCCATCAGCGTCGATTTCCCCGCGCCGTTGGCGCCGGTCAGCGCATGTACCGATCCGCCGGTTAAGGTGAAATTCACGCGTGACAGCGCCTGAAAGCCGGAAAAGGCCAGGCTGATACCGCGCATCTCAAGGCGACTGGAAACCATCCGCGTAAATCCTTCATTACTCTTCTGATTTATCGAATTTTTCACAGCTCTGGTTGACTGACAACGACGGAAAAGGCATAAGTTAAAGCGAAATATTATTAGCCATCCGGATGTCCAGACATAACATCGGGTTAGCGCTTCCCACAAAGGACAACACCATGAGCAACACTGATATCCGCGTCGTGCCTGGCCCGGCGAACTACTTCTCCCATTCCGGAAGCCTTGCGCATCTGAAAGACTTCTTTAGCCAGGAACAGCTGTCCCGGGCGGTGTGGATCTACGGCGAACGCGCCATCGACGCCGCGCGCCCTTTCCTGCCGGAGAGCTTTCACGCGCCGGGGGCGAAGCACCTGCTTTTTAAGGGCCACTGCAGCGAGCGCGACGTCGCCCACCTGGTGAACGAATCCGGCAGTGACGCCAGCGTGGTGATTGGCGTCGGCGGCGGTGCGGTGCTGGATACCGTCAAGGCCGTGGCGCGTCGTCTGGGCGTGCCGTTCGTGGGCATCCCCACCATTGCCGCCACCTGCGCGGCGTGGACTCCGCTCTCCGTCTGGTACAACGATGCCGGTCAGGCGCTGCATTTTGAGATCTTCGACGACGCCAACTTCCTGGTGCTGGTGGAGCCGCAAATCATCCTTAACGCCCCGGCGGAATATCTGCTGGCAGGCATCGGCGATACGCTGGCGAAGTGGTACGAAGCGGTGGTCCTCGCCCCGCAGCCTGAAGATCTGCCCCTGACCGTCCGGCTGGGCATTAACGGCGCGCTGGCGATCCGCGACGTGCTGCTGGAACGCAGCGAGGAGGCGCTTGCTGACCAGCAGCGCGGCAAGCTGACGCAGGCGTTTCGGGACGTGGTGGATGCGATCGTCGCCGGTGGCGGTATGGTCGGGGGTTTGGGCGAACGCTATACGCGCGTGGCGGCGGCCCATGCGGTGCACAACGGCTTAACCGTGCTGCCGCAGACGGAAAAATACCTGCACGGTACCAAGGTAGCCTACGGCATTCTGGTGCAAAGCGCCCTGCTCGGCCAGGACGACGTGCTGGCGCAGCTGGTGACGGCGTATCAGCGCTTTAAGCTGCCGACCACGCTTCGCGAGCTGGACGTCGATATTAACAGCCGTGACGAGCTGGATAAGGTGATTGCCCACACCCTGCGCCCGGTGGAGTCGATTCACTATTTACCCATTACGTTAACCCCTGACGTTCTGCGCGCCGCGTTTGAGAAAGTGGAATCCTTCAGCCGTTAATCGTTCTGACCGTCTATACCTAATGATGATTCTTACCACTCTCGTCACGAGGTCATCATGCAGATCGATTTAACAGGAAAAAAGGCGCTGGTTACCGGCGCCAGCCGCGGGTTGGGTCGTGCTATCGCGCTGTCGCTGGCGCGCGCCGGTGCGGATGTGATTATTACGTATGAAAAATCTGCCGATAAAGCCCAGGCGGTCGCCGATGAGATAAAGGCGCTGGGACGTCACGGCGAAGCCGTGCAGGCCGACAGCGCCAGCGCGCAGGCGATTCAGGATGCCGTCACCCATGCGGCGCGTTCCCTTGGCGGGCTGGACATTCTGGTCAATAACGCCGGGATCGCGCGCGGCGGCCCGCTGGAGTCCATGACCCTGGCGGACATCGACGCTCTGATCAACGTCAACATCCGCGGCGTGGTGATCGCCATTCAGGAAGCGCTGGTGCATATGTCCGACGGCGGGCGCATTATCAACATCGGGAGCTGTCTGGCGAACCGCGTGGCGCAGCCGGGCATTGCCGTTTACTCAATGACCAAGTCGGCCCTTAACTCTCTTACCCGCGGCCTGGCGCGCGATCTCGGCCCGCGCGGCATTACCGTCAACCTGGTGCATCCCGGTCCGACCAACAGCGATATGAACCCGGAAGACGGGGAACAGGCTGACTCTCAGCGCCAGCTTATTGCTTTGGGCCATTACGGTCAGCCGGAAGACGTCGCGGCGGCGGTCACGTTTCTTGCCAGCCCGGCCGCCGGGCAGATCTCCGGTACCGGTCTGGACGTGGACGGCGGCCTGAACGCCTGATCGCATTTTTCCTGCAAGCCTCTGTCGACCGGCAGAGGCCTTTTCGAGCCGCCTCGACGCTTTACCTTTTGCCGCTTTCTCGCATTTTTTCTCCGCTCTACAGTACCCCCATTAGAAATTCGGAATTTATCTAATAGTCTTATTATTTCCTTATATTTTGTGTGGGCGTACAGTGGAGGTACGGATGAAGATTGTCTGGTCAAATGGTGCAAAGAAGGCATTTTCAAAGATTGACGAACGGTATCAGCGACGCATTGAGGTAAAGCTTGCCGAACTGGATGACCGCTCGGCACCCCGGCCCGATATCAAAAAAATATCGGCGACTGAAGATCATTTCCGGCTACGCGTTGGCGATTACCGCATCATCTATATGCTTCGGGACGAGCCTGATAACCATTGTTATGTTTTGGCCGTCAAGCGCAGAACTTCAACGACTTACCTGCATGAGGAGAAAGCCACCTATGGCTGTTCAGCTAATTAAGGACGATAACGGTAAAACGCAGTATGTGGTTATTCCTTATCACGAATACTTCCGCATGTGCTCACAGCTGGCAGAGATCGACGACGAAACCGATGACGATCTGGAGGATATTGAGGTCGAACACGATAGTCTGGATGACGTGGAATTGCCCGGCGAAGTGTGCAGCATCATGACCTGGCAGAACGTCAGCCTGCAGGCCGCGTGGCGTATCCTGCGCGGGCTATCCCAGCAGGAGGTGGCGGAGAAACTTGGCATCACCCAGTCCGCCGTGTCGCAGCTGGAAGCGGTGGATTCCCGTCCGCAAAAGCGCACCCGCGAAAAGCTGGCGGCGCTCTACGGCTGTAAGCAGGAGCAAATCAGCCTCTATTTACCGAAAGAGGGTTAACAGCACTTCGCTCCGCCCTTTCCGCCGTAGCGAGCGTCCTGGCGATCGCGGAAAAATGCTTCGTAGGTCATGGGCGTCTGGTCAGGATGGTTGACGCGCATATGCTCGACGTAGTTGTCGTAATCCGGCACGCCAATCATCATTTTGGCGGCCTGGCCCAGGTACTTACCTGCTTTGGAAAGGGTATCGAACATCGTTCTGATCTCACAGGAAATGTAGGCCGGGTAAGGCGAAGCCGCCACCCGGCACACAGGTTAATGCGCCCCTTTCGCCTGGGTGACAATCTCTTCCAGGTTTTCAGGCATTGGCTCGTACGGCGTCTCTTTCGCCGTCGGCTTGTCTTCCTTCAGGGCCGCCAGCGCGGTCTTCAAAGAATACAACGCCAGCACCACGACCACCACCATAAAGAAGATGGTCAGCCCGGCGTCCAGACGGTTGTTAAACACCAGCTGCGACAGCTGGGACTCGGTGTACTGCGCCGGGATCTTGCCGCTGTCGATCATCGCCTGGAACTTGTTGGCAATCGCCAGGAAGCCCACCTTGTTATCGGGGCTGAAGGCTTTCTGCCAGCCCGCCGTCAGGGTACAGATTAGCAGCCACGCGGTTGGCAGCAGCGCCACCCACGCATAGCGCTGGCGCTTCATTTTGAACAGCACCACCGCGCAGAGCATCAGCGCCATGCCCGCCAGCATCTGGTTGGCGATGCCGAACAGCGGCCAGAGGGTGTTAATGCCGCCCAGCGGATCCACCACGCCCTGGTGCAGGAAATAGCCCCACGCCAGCACGCACAGCGCCGTCGCCAGCAGGTTAGCCGGGAGCGAATCGGTGCGCTTCAGGTTCGGGGAGATCACCCCCAGCAGGTCCTGCAGCATAAAGCGCGCCGCACGGGTTCCCGCATCCACCGCCGTCAGGATAAACAGCGCCTCAAACAGGATGGCGAAGTGATACCAGAACGACACGTCCATCAGCCCGCCCAGCGCGCCGTGGAGGATGTAGGCCATGCCCACCGCCAGCGTCGGTGCCCCGCCCGCGCGGGAGATAATGGACTGCTCGCCCACCTCATTAGCGATACTTGTTAACGTGTCCGGGGTAATCGCAAAGCCCCAGCCGCTCACCACCTGTGCGGCAGATGCCACCACGTCAACGGTGCCCGCCGGTGCCAGTACCGCCATCGGGCTGTTCATCGCGAAGTAGACGCCCGGGTCGATAATACAGGCGGAGACCAGCGCCATAATGGCGACGAAGGACTCCATCAGCATGCCGCCGTAGCCAATCAGGCAGGCCTGATTCTCATTCGCCAGCATCTTCGGCGTGGTGCCGGAGGCAATCAGCGCGTGGAAGCCCGACACCGCCCCGCAGGCAATGGTGATAAACAGGAACGGGAACAGGTTGCCGGTCCAGACCGGGCCGGTGCCGTCGATAAATTTGGTCAGCGCCGGCATGGTCAGGGTCGGACGCATAATCAGAATGCCGATCGCCAGACCGACGATGGTGCCGATTTTAAGGAACGTAGAGAGGTAGTCACGCGGAGCCAGCAGGAGCCACACCGGCAGCACCGCCGCCACGAACCCGTAGCCCACCAGCATCCACGTCAGCTGAACGCCGGTAAAGTCGAAGAACGGTGCCCAGGTCGGGCTTTCCGCCACCCAGCCGCCGGAGATAATGGCGAACACCAGGAACACCAGGCCAATTACCGACACTTCACCAATGCGGCCCGGGCGCAGATAGCGAATGTAGATCCCCATAAACAGCGCCAGCGGAATGGTAAAGGCAACGGTATACGTTCCCCACGGGCTGTGGGTCAGCGCTTTCACCACGATCATTGCCAGCACGGCGAGGATGATCACCATGATCATAAAGGTCGCCACCAGCGCAATCACCCCGGCGGTGGCCCCCATCTCCTCTTTCACCAGCTCCCCCAGCGAACGCCCGTCGCGACGGGTCGAGAGGAACAGCACCATAAAGTCCTGCACCGCGCCCGCCAGCACCACGCCCGCAAGGATCCAGATCATCCCCGGCAGGTAGCCCATCTGCGCTGCCAGCACCGGTCCCACCAGCGGGCCTGCCCCGGCAATCGCCGCAAAATGGTGACCGAACAGCACTTTCTTGTCGGTCGGCACATAGTCCAGCCCGTCGTTATGGCGAACGGCAGGCGTCATGCGCGTCGCGTCAACGCCGAGGACGTTCTTCGCGATATAGCGGCCATAAAAACGGTAGGCGATCAGATAAATGCAGACGGAGGCGACAACGATCCACAGCGCGTTGATCTGTTCCCCCCGGTTGAGGGCGATATAGCCCAGGGCAAAAGCTCCCACAACGGAGAGCCCTGCCCATGTAAGGTATTTCCCTGAGTTGTTCATCGTGGTTATCCGTTGTTGTGAAACAGTGAGATGTTACATTTTGTTTCTAGAACAACCGGAAAAATTTAACAACTCTGAAACGCAATAATGCGTGGTCAAACCAGAGATTTACACCACAGTGTTAAGCCGATCACTTTCGCCTCTCCCCCGCTCCGTCACCGGTCACATTTTTATCTTTTTAATCCCGTGACGCCGTTACGAAATGATTTGCATCATCTTTTTTGGGTAAAACATCGCCAGAATGAGCCTGCGCACCCGCGCATTTACAAGGAAAAGGATATGAAAAGTTCAGAACCTCGGGAGTATAAGGTCGGGCCCGGCGCATACTTTGCGCTGGCTTTCGCAGCCGTTTTCTTCTCCGGCCTGTTGGGTGGAAAAGAGTGGTACGGCGTGTTTGATTTCACCACCCTCAACGGCGCGTTCGGCAAGGTTGTCAGCAAAGCCAGCCTCGATGACGGCACGTTAACCACCGCCACCAGCGCCTTTCGCGGCGCGGGCGGCAGCGGCGCGATGGACGGATTTCTGTTCGCGCTCGGGCTGATTCCGGCGGTCATGTTTGCGCTCGGCATGATCAACGTGCTGGAGCACTACGGCGCGCTGCGTGCGGCGCGCAAGCTGTTAACCCCACTGCTGCGCCCGCTGCTGGGCATCCCCGGCACCGCCGGTCTGGCGCTTATTGGCAGCCTGCAAAGCACCGACGTCGGCGCGTCGCTTACGCGCAACCTGGCCGACGAAGGGCAGATTAGCGAAACGGAAAAAGACGTCTTCGCCATGTTCCAGTTTTCCGCTGGCGCGATGATCACCAACTTTTTCTCCTCGGGCGCGATCCTTTTTACCCTGGTCGCCGCTGACGGCACCGCGGCGGTTCCGGCCTCAATAGGCGGCTGCATCGCCGTGATGTTTGTGATGAAAATCGTTGGCGCAAACCTGCTGCGCCTGATCCTGACGTTGACGGGAAAAACCGCCGCCGTGAAGCAAGGAGAAGCCGCATGAGTGCGCCACAATCGAATCCCGTTATTACCGATGTCTTCGTCGAGGGCGCGCGCAAGGGCTGGGGCATCGCCACCAGCAGCACCCTGCCCAACGTGGTGATGGCGTTTATCATCATCAAGGCGCTGGAGATCACCGGTGCCCTGAAAGGGCTGGGCATGATCTTCGCCCCATTGATGGGCCTGTTCGGCCTGCCGGGCGAAGCCGCCGCCGTGCTGATTGGCGGCTGGATGTCGATGGGCGGCGGCATCGGCGTGGCGATTGGCCTGTTTGATAAAGGCATTCTGACCGGGGAACACTTAGCCATTCTCGCCCCGGCGATCTATCTGATGGGCTCGCAGGTGCAATACCTGGGCCGCATCCTCGGCGTGATCGGCACCCGCGCCAGACGCATTCCGCTGATGATCGCCCTCTCGGTGATCAACGCCTTCTTAGCCATGCTGCTGATGCGCATCATTCTCTGAACAGGACGTAACCATGAATCTTGACCACTATATTGAAGAACTTAAAACCCTGGTGAACGTGGACTGCGGCACCCAGACTACCGCCGGCGTGGCTACCGTCGCGGGCATCATGCAGACGCTCTGGCAGCGCGAGGGCTGGCACGCCGAGCAGGTCGATTTGGGCGATAAGGTTGGCCCCGGCGTGTTCGTCAGCAACAGGCCGCAGGCCGAGCGGTTCGACGTGCTGCTGGTCGGGCACCTGGATACCGTGTTTGCCCCCGGCACCGTGGCCGAGCGTCCGATGAGCGAGGACGATTCCCGCCTGTACGGCCCCGGCGTCTCGGATATGAAGAGCGGACTTCTGAATATTTTGTGGGCGATGCGCGGGCTCGACGCCGCGGACAAAGATCGACTCGCGATTGCCGTGGCGATGAACCCGGACGAAGAAACCGGCTCGGTCCATTCCCACGCGTGGATCGGCGAGCTGGCCAAGCGTTCCCGCTGCGTGCTGGTGTGCGAAGCGGCCCGCGCCGACGGCTCGCTGGTGAAAGCGCGTAAAGGCATGGCGGGCTACCACCTCACCTTCAGCGGCGTGGCGGCGCACGCGGGCAACGACCCGGAAAAAGGCCGCTCGGCGATTACCGCGCTGGCGCACGCCGTGACCGCCATTAACGCGCTCACCGACTGGGATCGCGGCACCACGCTCAATGTCGGGGTGATCCGCGGCGGCAGCGCGGCCAACGTGGTGGCGGACAGCGCCTTTGCCGAACTCGACGTGCGCTTCTGGGAAAACGACGAGTATGACCGGGTCAATCAGGCGCTGGACGCGCTGTGCAGAAATGGCTTTTTAGAGGGTGTAGCCACCTCGCTGACGCGCGTTAACCACAAGCCGGCAATGGCGGCGAGTGAAGCCACGCGGCAGCTGATGCAGCTCGTCGAAAAAGCGGGTAAAGAAGAGGGGATCGCCATCACCTGGCAGGCAGTCGGCGGCGGCAGCGACGCTAACCACACCGCCGCGCTCGGCGTTCCGACCCTCGACGGCCTGGGGCCGATAGGCGCGGGCTTCCACAGTCCGGCGGAGTGGCTGGATAAAGCATCCATTGAACCGAGGATCCGGCTGCTGAAGCGGGTTGTGTCGATGCTGTAAACACCGCCGGGGGG